>CAYFIZ010000087.1:0-1514 GCA_964343325.1 Candidatus Woesearchaeota archaeon | reverse complement strand
GCTCGATCAGGTCGCCGAAACCGAGTTCGCGCCGGGTATCAACCGCATCTATCGCCGTGACCGCGTGCGGTCTGTTGCCGTGTTCTCGGAACTTTCCGGTGATGTACGCGGGCAGATCATGTCGGACATGGAGCAGAATTTCTGGCCACAGTTCGAAGAACGTTTCCCGGAAGTCAAACGCGGAATCATTCCCGGCGCGGGGGGTACCCAGCGTCTGCCGCTCGTACTGCCGCTCGGAATCGCAATGGAAATGCTCCTATCGGGTGATCCTGTTGATGCATGCACAGCTTTGAGGTTCGGCCTGGTGAACCGCGTAGTTCCCCTGGAGCGGCTCATGGAGGAAGCACAAGCAGTGGCGGAACGGATCGCCGGGAACGCACCACTGGCCGTACAGGCTGCTCGTTACGCGGCACATCGAGGATTGCATTTGCCGCTCGAGGAAGGGTTGCGGCTGGAACAGTTCTATGCTGAACCTGCCCGCCAAAGCAATGATGCTCGAGAAGGCGTGCAGGCATTCATCGAAAAACGGAAACCCCGGTTTGAAGGAGACTAGAAAAAAATGAGTGAGAACAGCTACCAAACGATACGCTGTGCCCGGGAGGATCGTGTCTTCCGCATCACGCTCAATCGCCCCAAGGTCTTGAATGCAATAAACGGCGTGATGCTGGTCGAGGTTCGGGACGCACTGGGCAAGGCTGCGGCCGATCCCGATCTGCGTGTAGTTCTCGTTGATTCGGCCTCTGACAGGGCCTTCTCTGCAGGAATTGATGTAGCGTATGTCAAGGACATGCCGGGTCTGGGCGCGAGAAATGTGGGACGTGAACTTCACAAGACTTTTCTGGCCCTGCGCACAACGGAAATGCCTATCATCGCAGCCATTGATGGATTGTGTCTGGGCGCGGGCCTCGAATTTGCTATTTCCTGTGACTTCATGCTGGCCACCGACCGCTCCAGTTTTGGACTGCCGAACATTCATCGCGGTATTCCGGCCATTGTGGAAGCAGCTCTGTTGCCGATTGCCATCGGTGTTCAGGGTGCACGGGAAATGGCCTATACAGGTGAATTCTGGAATGCAGCTAAAGCGGAACGCCGCGGCCTGGTTCACTCGGTGACGGCTCCGGACAAATTTGAAGCCGAGGTCTCCGGTTTGTGCGCCAAGCTGGCTGAGAAAAGTCCCCTTGCCATGGCCACTCAGAAAGAGATCATTCACAAGTGGTTAACAACGGATCTCGAAGCGGCTATCGATTTCTCCATCAACACGGTGATGTTGAACTTTATGTCACGAGACCAAAAAGAAGGTATGGATTCATTTATTGAGAAGCGAAAGGCCGATTTCAAAGGAGAATAATAAACGTTAACAGTAACTGTGAAATTGTGAAAAGGGACAGACAAGGAAAGCACATTATGAATAAAGTCATGATTACATCCCTGATTGACACCTCGGTCTCTAGAGTCCTGCGATGGGCAGGTCTAAAAATTCTACTTGAGTGTGTGGCCAGAGTATTCTCTGCCCT
>CAYFIZ010000086.1:0-1529 GCA_964343325.1 Candidatus Woesearchaeota archaeon | reverse complement strand
TAAATTCCTTATCAATACATTCTACTTTTACATAACCAATTCCATGATTTGGTTTTATTGTTGTAAAAGGATGTGAAGCTATTGAAACTTCTGCTAAAGTTGCTGCCTTGAAAAAAGTGCTTTTTCCAGAAGAAGGTTTTCCAACAATTCCAATTAACATCTTTCTTTTATTAAGTCATAAACTTTTTCAACTTTTCTATTGAAATCTTCAATAGTAGAATCATTAACCAAATGAAAATCTGCCATTTCCATACATTTTCCAACTTGTTGACCTAAATGATCTTCTTCACCAAAATCTCTTTCATCCATTTTTAGAAATCCTTCCCATGTTTTTGGATCACTTGGCTTAGCTCTTTTTAAAAATCTAGGATATCTTTCTTTTTGTGGAGCATCAACAGATATTAAATAAAAATCATTTCCTTTTTTTAATTCTTCAATTTCTGCAGGATTTCTTATTCCTTCAATAATATAATTTTCCGAATTTTGAAGAGTATTTTTTATTCTTTTCACCCATATACCTGCACCTTCTTTTTCTCTTAATAAATTACCTAGATCTTGTAGTTTTTTTCTTCCTTCTTCAGTTGAAATATCAATACACTCTTTATTGGCTTCTTCTCTAACAGCAAAAGATAATGATGTACAGATAAAACCTTTTTCTTTAAAATATTTTGCAACTTCTCCTTTTCCTGCCGCAATTCTTCCAGTTAATCCAATTAACATAATCTTTTGCTAAAACAGAATTATTTAAAATTTTCTGTTAACATAACCTTTCTATTGATTCATCGTTCCGAGGATCTTTCCAATCCTTATCAAGTTGTATTGCTGCTCCTGTGGGTGTAAAACTCACTAAATTATTTCCTTCACAGGTAACTTCATAATCTTCACAATAATTTGAATTATTACAAACAGCTTTAGTAAAAGTATAAGGGCTTATATCCTCTACAATTTTTCCTGTTAAATTAGAATAATAAAATATTACGAAAAATAACAAAATAAAGAAAACTAACAATATTATAAAATAAAAAATTACCTTTTGTTTTTTCACTCTTTATTCCTATAAAATTAATTAAACAATTCTTTTGCATGTTGCATTATGTGTTTTTCTAATTCTATTTTTTTCTTTTCAATATGTTTTTCTCTAATTGTTATTTCTTTTTTTAGCTTTTCTTTATATTCTTTTTCAAACTGAGATTTAAGCTTTCCCTCTTTTTCTTTAATTTTATCATCACTATCTTTTCTAATACCTTGAAGTTTAGAAACTAAAATAGTATACATTTTTTCTTTTATAATTTTAATTTTTTCAGAAGATTCTTTTTCTTTTTTTAAGAAATTTTTCCTCTCAATTTCTACATTTTCAATCTTTGATTTCAATAAATCTTTATCTTTATTCAAATCTTCTTCTAACTTCTTTCGTTTAGCTGAATAATTAGATTCAAGTTTAATTATTATTTTCTTTCTGTCATCATGCAATTTTTTTGCATGTTCTTTAATTAAAGAATCTGTAATTTTGTTTCTTTCTATTGCAAGTT
>CAYFIZ010000085.1:0-1555 GCA_964343325.1 Candidatus Woesearchaeota archaeon | reverse complement strand
TGATAAAAAATAAGTTTTTTGTCGGGTTTTTCAATTCAATAAAATTATAAAATGTTATTTCTTTAATATTTTTATGAGGTTAAAACAATACATTAAAAGATGAAACTAACCAAAAAAGAGGCACAAAGGATAGCCAATAATTATAGACTAGGAAAAATCAAGAAGGTAATCTATCTTTCTGAAGGTTGGGTGAATTGGAATTTCAAACTTGAAACAGATAATGGAAATTATGTTGTTCAATTTGTTAAATATGACAAATGGAAAATAAAAAAAATGATGGTCCAATTTAAGCTATTAAAATTTCTAGGAAATACAAAAAAAGATTTTCCTTATAAAATTCCCGTACCAATAAAAAACATTCGTAAAAATTATTTAATGAAACATAAAAATAAATCTTTATGGGTTTATGATTATATTGAAGGGCAAACTAAAAAGAAATTAACAAAAAAAGAATTTCAAGAAATTGCAAAAGCTATGGCTCTATATCACAAATATATATTTCATTTTAAAGAAGAACCATTAGGTAAATATTCTAATTTTAATTGGATTATAGAAAAATATGAAACTTTAAGCAAGAAAAAAATAAAAAATAAATTAGATAGATTATTTGTTGAAAATAGTGATTTTTTTCTTTCTATTTTAAAAAAATTAAAAAAGTTAGATTATGGTAAAATGATTTTTACTCATTCTGATTTCAATAATCACAATATTTTATTTGAAAATGGAAAACTTGTAGGTATTTTGGATTTTGATAATTTAGAATATGCTCCAAAAATAAAAGATATTGCTATTGGTTTAACTAGGGGAAAATATGGAAGTTCAGAATGGGATAACAAAAAGAAAAAAATATTTATAAATACCTATAAAAAAATAAATTTATTATCTAAAAAAGAAGAATCATTATTAATACCTATATTAATAAGAGATTGTTGTGATACTTTTTGGTGGTTTTATGAAGGTATGGAAAAAAACAGGGAAATGGCATATGATTTAATGGCGGATGCTATCCAAAAAACAAATAAATATCTTGATGAATGGAAGCACTAAAATGACTCTAAAAAAATATAAACAAAAAAGAAATTTTAAAAAAACAAAAGAACCAAAGGTAAAAATTGTTAAGAAAAAATCAGAAAAATTAATTTATGTGATTCAAAAACATCATGCTTCGCATCTTCATTATGATTTAAGATTAGAGATGAAGGGAGTTTTAAAAAGTTGGGCAATTCCAAAAACACCTCCAATAAAAAAAGGAATAAAACGCCTTGCAATAATGACTGAAGACCATCCTCTTGGTTATGAAAAATTTGAAGGAGAAATTCCGGAAGGACAATATGGTGCAGGAAATGTTAAAATTTGGGACTCTGGAACTTATGAGTTAAAAGACGCCGAAGGTGATCCCTTTGGGAATAGAGATGCAAAAACACCACAGGCGTACCCTGAAACATTTTTCAAAAAAATGTTTACTGAGGGCAAAATAGAAATAATAATTCATGGAAAAAAACTAAAAGGAAATTATGTTCTTATAAAAACTCATTATGGAAGCAAGCCAGAAAAA
>CAYFIZ010000084.1:0-1588 GCA_964343325.1 Candidatus Woesearchaeota archaeon | reverse complement strand
TGGGAATTCAGAAGGAAGTGGAAGCTGCATATCGTTCCTTCATGGCAGAAAAAGAAGGGATAGGAATTTATACGGATGAAATTATGCCGCAGGTTGATGAAAGCCTGAGATTGAACGAGATATCATATAGAGAGGGCGGCATAAGCTTTATCGAATTTCTTACGATACAGAAGGATCTCCTGGAAACCAGGGCTGCATATTTAAATACATTGCTTGATTATAACAAGGCTATTATAGACATTGAAACAGTATCAGGGAAGAAGCTGATATCAAATGATAGATAAAATAATATCTTTTTCAATAAACAATAAACTCATAATAGTTCTGATGGTATTGGGGTTGATTGCATGGGGAAGTTATTCCCTTACACAGCTTAACGTTAATGCCGTTCCGGATATTACGGACAACCAGGTACAGGTCATTACGATCACCCCTGCTCTTGCCGCCCAGGAAGTAGAGCAATTAATAACCTTTCCGGTAGAAATGACTATGGCATCCATTCCTGATATAGATGAGATCCGATCCTTTTCACGCTTTGGTTTATCAGTAGTAACTGTAGTGTTTAAAGAGAAAACTGATATTTACTGGGCAAGGCAGCAGATAAGTGAACGCCTGGGTGAAGCAGAAAAACAGATTCCCGAAGGAATCGGTACACCTGAAATGGGCCCTGTTACTACCGGATTAGGAGAAATCTATCAATATGTTGTACATGCCGAGGAGGGTTACGAAGATCAATACTCTGCAATGGATCTGCGTACCATACAGGATTGGATTATTCGCAGGCAATTAATGGGTACTCCCGGTGTGGCAGATGTAAGCAGTTTTGGGGGTTACCTGAAACAATACGAAGTTGCCATTAAGCCGGAACTGCTGCGGAGTATGGATTTAACTATCAGCGATATTTTTACTGCACTGAAGCAAAACAATCAAAATACGGGGGGTGCTTATATTGACAAAAGGCCCAATGCTTATTTTATTCGAAGTGAGGGTATGGTGAGCAATCTTAATGATATCAACAATATTGTAGTTAAAACCGTTGATGATGGTACGCCCGTGTTAATAAGAGATGTGGCGAAAGTACAATTTGGCCATGCCGTGCGTTACGGGGCTTCGACACGCGGTGGAAAAGAAGTAGTAAGCGGCATAGTAATGATGCTTAAGGGAGAGAATTCTGCCAAGGTTATTAAAAACGTGAAGGAACGTATCGAGCAGATTGAAAAAACACTTCCGGAAGGAGTGGTAATTGAGCCTTTCCTGGATCGTACTAATTTAGTGAACAGGGCAATCGGTACTGTTACTAAAAATCTGACTGAAGGCGCATTAATTGTAGTTTTTGTACTGGTATTGTTGCTGGGTAATTTCAGGGCGGGCTTTATAGTGGCCTCTGTAATACCACTGTCGATGCTTTTCGCGTTTTCTATGATGAACCTCTTTGGTGTATCAGCTAACTTGATGAGCCTTGGAGCGATTGATTTTGGATTAATTGTAGACGGTGCGGTTATTATTGTTGAAGGTGTCGTGCAGAGGATTGTTATGAGTAAAAATATTTATGGAGGAGCAGGAATACTATCAAAGGAACAAATGGACG
>CAYFIZ010000083.1:0-1614 GCA_964343325.1 Candidatus Woesearchaeota archaeon | reverse complement strand
TTTTTATTAAAACAAAATATGACTGCAATAGTAAAAATAAAAATTATGCCTTCTTCACCAGAAACTAATCTTGAAGAAATTAAAGAAAAGACAAAAAAATTAATAGAAAGTGAAGATGGTAAAGGGGTTAAGTTTGAAGAAGAACCAATTGCATTTGGATTAAAGGCAGTTATAGTTTTCTTTCTATGGGATGAAGAAAAAGAACTTGAACCTCTTGAAAATTCTCTTGAAAAAATTGAAAATGTTAATTCTGTTGAAATGATTGACATGAGAAAAGCGATCTGATGATTTTATTAATATAAAAACCTTGAAAGTAAAATGTTCAAAGAAATAAAAAAATTTTTGGATAAAATAGAGCCAAGCATATTTCTTATTCTTAGTTTGATTCTTTTTTTAATAATTTCATATGTAATATTTATTTTTTTCAGAAATGCAAGAGTATTTGAAAATAATTTGTGGAATTCAATTCTATTAATAATATTTTACTCTGGAATTTATTTCTTCCTTATTAGATTATATTATAAAATTTTCAAATTTACCTTGATAAAACCTTCAATTACTGATAAGGAATTTAAGAAATTATGGAAAAAAAGACGAATAGTCTCTCAAGAATTAAAAAAAGGTATGGAGAATAAAAAAATCCCCCATGGTTCAAAAAAGTTTAAAGAAAAATATGGTAAATTTAAAAAAATTGGAAAAATTCTTGATGAAAAAACAGTTTCTTTTAAGGATTGGCTAACTTTTTTTATTTTTTCTCTTTATTTTGGATTATATATTGGAAATTTCTTTTGGGCAATAAAAAATTCAACAAAGTATTTTAAAGAAGCAACCAAAAAATTTTTTTCATTTAAAGAAATGGGATTAGGATTTAAATGGCATAAATTAAAAAATGAACAATATAGAATAGATTCGTTTATCTATCCCCATAGAAAACCAAAATAAAATGATTCCACAAGAACAAGCAGATCAAATAAAAAGACAAATAATACAGCAGATAGAAGCTACTTTTCCTGAAGATAAAAAAGAATCAGCAATAAAACAGATTGAATTAATGAGTTCTGAACAATTAGAAGAATTTTTAGAAAAGAATAATTTGGTAAAAACAGGTGAAAATCCAACAGGAAATCAATGTATTTTTTGCTCAATTATCTCTGACGAAATTCCCTCTTCCAAAATAGATGAAAATGAAGATGCTATAGCTATTTTAGAACTAAATCCTATTTCAAAAGCACATGTTTTAATTATTCCAAAAAAACATTCTTTGCTTCAGAAAAAAATTCCAAAAAATATTTCTTCTTTATTAGAAAAAATATCAAAAAAAATAAAATCAAAATTCAAGCCAAAAAATATCTTAACTGCAAGAACAACTTTATTTGAACATGAAATAATAAATTTAATTCCTGTTTACAAAGATGAAACTATTGAATCTCAAAGATACAAAGCAGAAAAAGAAGAACTTGAAGAAGTGCAAAAAAATTTAACCAAAGTTAAAAAAACAGTAATAAAAAAACAAAAAGTTAAAAAGATCAGTGAAAAAAATATTTGGCTTCCTCGAAGAATTCCTTAAATTGAGAGGTTCTCGCGCCTCCTTGGTGCCAAGAAGAATTCCTTAAA
>CAYFIZ010000082.1:0-1651 GCA_964343325.1 Candidatus Woesearchaeota archaeon | reverse complement strand
CGTAGGGATCCTGAAAGATCATTTGCATCTGCTGTCGCAGGGGTTTTCGCTGTCGATTGCCGAGCTGATCGATTCGCTTTCCGCGGTAGGTAATCTGCCCCCCGGTCACCGGGGCAAGGCCGAGAATAGCTCGCCCGAGGGTGGACTTTCCGGAGCCCGACTCACCGACTATGCCCAGGGTTTCGCCTCTGTCGATCGTGAAATCCACCCCATCCACGGCCTGGACCACGTGATCGTGCATGTGAAAGTAGGTCTTCAGCCCCTGGATCTGGAGCAGGTGGTCCATGTTCGTCCTTCCTCTAATGCCGGCTGCGGGGGTCTACCGCGTCGCGGATCCCGTCGCCGAAAAAATTCCACGCCATGATGGTGACGAATATGAAAAAACCCGGGATGAGGAGCCATGGGAAGTCTTTTATTATGCGGATCCTCCTGGAGGCCGACAGCATGAGTCCCCAGCTCGATTGAGGGTCGGTGATCCCCAGTCCCAGGAGGCTCAACGCCGACTCTCCGAGTATGTATCCCGGAATAGTAATGGTCGCCTGGATGATGATAAATGAGAGTGTGTTTCTCAAGATGTGCTTCCAGATGATCTTTATATGTGATAGGCCCATGGCCTTGGCGCTCAGTACGAATTCTTCGTTCTTGAGAGAGAGCACCATCCCCCTGATAATCCGGGCCAGCCTGGCCCAGCCGATCAGGGAAAGGATCAGAACTATCAGAAGATATACCTGGATAGAGGTGAGGCCGGGAGGAAAGGTGGCCCTCAGAGCGAAGAGAAGAATCAGGGAAGGAAAGGAGAGGATAATCTCGCACAGTCTCATGAGTAGCAGATCGACAATACCGCCGAAGTAGCCGGCGATACCCCCAACAAGAGTCCCTATCAAGAAGGAAATCAGAATACCTATCAGTCCGATGGAAAGGGATATCCGGCTTCCATGGAGCAGCCTGGAAAGGACATCCCTCCCGAGCTGGTCCGCCCCGATGGGATAGTAGCCTCCCGTCGGCGAACCGAACAGGTGAATGCGGCTGGTAAAGATGTTCAGGAACCGGTACGGAGGGCCGGGAAAGAAGAACTGGAAGAAATTCTTGTTTCCTTTGACCAGCAGTATTTCCTGGGGGACTTGTTTGCCGAACTCCAGTTTTGTGCCGATCTGAAGCCTTACGGTCACGTCTTTCTCGTCACTGGCTTCCAGCCTGTCTATCTCCTCGGAAACGAGCTGCATTGGGTCTGAGGTGCGGGAGTACCCGTACTTCCTCGAGAGCTCGCCTATAATCTTGTTCTTTCGCTGTGCGGGGCTGTCCTCTATCGCGACGATCCTCAGTTCGTCGAAATTGGCGATGGTCTCAACGGTGATCGCCCTGATGGTGTGGGTCGGTACGATACCGTATCGCTTGAAGGCCACGTTTCTTATGATCCGTTCGTAGGTAAAAGGCCGGAACACCCGCTGTCCGTTCTCCAGCTCGTAGCGCCAATATATCCGGGAGCGGGGATGGAAAGACTTCCGCTTGTCCGTCCAGGTCATGGTGTAGGGGGAGAGAAAATCGGCGAACACGGCCATCAGGTAGAGTATGATCAGGATGACGAGACCAATTTTCCCCAGGGTGTGCTTCTTGAACCGCCGGAGATAGACGGCGGACAGGGACTCCCCCC
>CAYFIZ010000081.1:0-1654 GCA_964343325.1 Candidatus Woesearchaeota archaeon | reverse complement strand
TCTGCGACTTGGACTCGCTTCTGGCACTTTGGACATATGACGTTCATAACCTATCCAGCTCGGTCATAATGGTTAACCGGGCCTATTCCCGGGGGGATCACCCGATCGTTTATCCAATGTCCTTTTCCCAAAGCTTCTTGGGCCTTGCCTTGCCGGTTTTCTTGTCCACCGTCCAGTCGCCCGGGAGCGGCTTGCCCGTGGCTGGATTGATCTTCGGCCGAACATTACCGTCTTCATCGTAGAAATCTTTAGTCTTCTTGCCGCCCCGCCACAGCCATGCAGCGAAGATAGCAAGAAGGGATAAAGATCCGAAAATAATAAGCTCTCCCAAGAGTCCCGGCCCACGGCCGGGTATGTTTGCCAGTATCATCCAGCGTCCTTTCTGTTATCTGCCGCCATACGGAGAAATAGTCAGGAATCGTTATCGCATACTCCCTTCATTTCACGCCGAACGACCAGGCTCACCCGCGGCAATTGAGCGAAGTGGAGTTGCCGTCCGGTGCGGCGCATTGTTAGCCATTTGTTACAAGTTGTTCCTGCTTCTGTGAGATCGTCTTAACCAGCTTCACCGCGACTATGCACAGCGGGATATCAATAATACTCGACACAATCGAAACTGCGGTAGACGCCTGTAACGCATCGATTGTATCAGCTCTCATTGACAACCTGAAGGCCACATGCCCAAAGAAACCAGATAGAAGCCAGAGTGCCCACCACCATCCAAGGAGTTCGCTTCCCTTCTGGTATTTTCAATTCAGTGGATCGTGGCTCACCTGCCAAATCTCTTTCATAGACTGGTATGGCCGGACAAGGTTGAGAAACGGTATGAAGTAGTAACCCACAGACCAACCCGGTGTGAAACGCATATCCTGCGCACCAAAACCTCTGCAGTTTAGGTTGGCTCGATAGATCCATTTCAGGAAAGCCACCCCCGTGACGATAAAGACGCCGAGATAGCCGAAGCCGATCAATGCCTGTCTGGCGTCATTTGCCTCTGCTTCTGCCTCTGTAAACCTTCCATTTAGCAGAGACATCTGACCAAAGTCGCTCAATATGGAGATGACTTGGAAGCCGAGACTTGTCCACAGCATGATGACGAGGAATAACGTCAATGATTGCGGATTCTTCGTGTAGGTGAATGTAGAACCGGACGCGATACGAGGAGGCGTAGGAGCTGCTCGTGGCGAAACCTCAGGGGAGAAATACTCTGAAAGAGGTCTCCATTCCACCATGCCTTCCTTCCAATACTGAGTTCTTGGCTTGAGAAGCCCTTGCTCCCACATAGAGTGGACTTGATCTTCGTCATATTCTAATTGGCTCCCCGAAGGAGACGTAATGTAGATTTTGCTCATGGTGATCGTATTCTGCGGAGTTATATTCAAAGTGACTCGGCAATAAGGACAAATCACCCTAGCTTCGCTAATTCCATCTGCGACTTGGACTCGCTTCTGGCACTTTGGACATATGACGTTCATAACCTATCTAGCTCGGTCATAATGGTTAGAGAAAGCATCAATATCTACCCAAGTAGATCCGGATATCTCGCCGGGCATGTAATCAAACTTACCTATAAATCTCATTGAACAATTTGTCGGCCAGACTCTTGTCTAAATCCTTTAGGAGTTTGTACTGTTCCAAAGCTGACTTCCTGTCT
>CAYFIZ010000080.1:0-1668 GCA_964343325.1 Candidatus Woesearchaeota archaeon | reverse complement strand
ATCTTTTCTATTTTTATATTATCAAATTTTTTTAAAATAAAATCAATAACTTCTTCATTTTCTTCTGGTGCATGAGTACAAGTTGAATAAACAATTTCTCCATTTGGCTTTAAAAGTTCTACTGCTTTTTCAAGAAGATTTTTTTGAATTTTTGAAAAACTGAAAATTCCTTTAATATTCCACATTTGCAAAGTTTTTGGAGTGCTTTTAATTGTTCCTTCCCCTGAACAAGAAGTATCTACTAATATTTTATCTATTTGAAAATTTTCATTTTTCATTTTTTTGCAAAGCCATTCTCCAAGACTTTTTGTAATTATTGTGTTCATTACCCCACATCTTTCAAGATTTGATGAAAGAATTTTTATTCTTCCTAATTTAAAATCATTTGCAATCAAAGTTCCTGTATTTTTCATTTTTGCTGCAATTTGAGTTGTTTTACTTCCAGGAGAAGCGCATAAATCTAAAATTGTTTCATTTGGTTTTGGATTTAAAACAAGAACAGGCATCATGCTTGAAATTTCTTGAACATAATAATATCCTAGTAGATGCTCTAAACTTCTTCCCAATTCACCCGGTTGTAATTCAGATTCAATAATCATTATTTCTGGATTTTCTTTAAAAGGTTGTTTTATTTTCCAGTCTTTATCTTCTAATTTTTTCTTTAATTCTTTAGTGGAAATTTTCAATGTATTTACCCTAATTGATTTTAAGGGCTGTTCTTGAATTTTTTCAAAGTAATTTTCAAAATCCTTTCCAAGAAGAAGTTTCATCCTTTCAATAAATAATGGCTTTGGTTCGTAATTTGTTTTCATAAAATATTAAAAAAGAATTGATTTAATTATTTTTTGTGTAAGAAAACTTATAAATTATTTTTTATTAACATAATTTATGTCAATATGGTTTTATGCAATTATTAGTGCATTTCTTGTTAGTTTAATATCTTTAATAGGAATTATTTTAGTTCCAATTAAGTTAGAAAAATTAAAAAAAATTTTAATTTATTTTGTTGGTTTTTCAGCAGGAGCCTTGTTTGGAGGGGCTTTTTTTCATTTACTTCCAGAAATTGTTGAGAAAGTTGGTTTTACATTTTTTGTTTCATTTCTTATAATGGTGGGAATAATTTTGTTTTTTATTTTTGAAAAAATAATTCATTGGCATCATAATTTAATACCTTTTGAAAAAGAGCATGCTCATCCTCTCACAATGATGAGTTTAATTGGAGGTGGATTTCATAATTTTCTAGATGGTTTAGTTATTGGTGCAAGTTTTTTGGTAAATATTCCTGCAGGAATTGCAATAACAACTGCAATAGCTGTTCATAAAGTTCCAAAAGAAATAGGTTGGTTTGGAATTTTGGTTTATGGTGGATTTTCTAAATTCAAGGCAATAATGTTTAATTTTATTTCATCTTTATTGACAATTGTTGGCGCAATAGTTTCTTTAATTGCAGGTAATTATCTAGAAAATATTCAATTTTTTATTATTCCTATTGCTGTCGGAGGATTTATTTATCTTGCTGGAAGTGATTTAATTCCAGAGCTTCATAAAGAACTTAGTTTGAAAAAATCAATTTTACAACTTTTAACAATTATAACAGGACTTTTAGTAATGGCTTTGCTTTTATTGATTGAATAATCAAAACCATTTACTTAATTTATCTTGTTTTTT
>CAYFIZ010000079.1:0-1679 GCA_964343325.1 Candidatus Woesearchaeota archaeon | reverse complement strand
AGAATGCTCTTCTCAAAAAAGATAACAAGTTTGCCACCGATTATATTGTGGTGGCAAACACTTATATGAATATTAGTTTTAAGGAACTTACACGAAAACTAGATTTACTTAATGCTAAAGTGAATAAAAAATTGTTTAGATACTTTATTAAGTATCCAGAGAAGAGAATACAATTTGCTTATAATCATCAACGAGTAGTGAATAACACTCACTCTCATTTGATTTTGAAAGTTCCAGATGAGTATTATTTACCTCATACTGAATTATTAAAAATACGAGATTTGATGTGGTTTTGTTGGTGGCAATTAGACGACAGAATACAAAAGAAGTTTCGTTTGTGGTTTCAGAAAGTTGATGATGAACCAACGAGTAAATTTTTTAATGTTAATTATGCTGTAAGACAAAACGAAAGAGATACAGCACAGAATGATGAATTTAAATTTGGCATTCTTTAGAAGAGAGGAAGAGATGAATAAATGTATAACTAGAAAACGAGGTAGTGAGGGAGTAATTAAAATCTCTCATTATTATATGGGTGAGATTGTTAGGTTATGTCTTTACACAATTAAAAAGACAGACGACACAAACTTACAAAACGAAAGAAGTAGAAGAATATTAGCAAGAATTCAGAAATACTTAATTCAGACAGGTAAGAATAAAGAAATCTTTGAAAAGTATAATGAAGAACCAAAAGGAAGATTACCAATATGATAACACAAAAAATAAGAACAATGATGTCCGAAGTAGATAGACACATTTCAAAAAAAGAACGACTTAAAGCAATGACAAAGATAGAGGACATTGTTGAGGAGTTTAACAAAGTCAAACAAGAACAAATGACAAAGGCAAAACAGGAGAAAAAAATATGAGTTTAATACCAATGAATGTTGAGCAGATGAGAAGAAAGGCATTAGAAAACTCACAAGCAAAACTACAACAACAAAAAGATTTCAAAAACCAAGTTGATAATATGTCTAGGCACGATGTCGGTGGTTTATATGATGTAAGACAAATAATGAAATCAAAACAATTTAAAGAACAAAAGAACCATTACAATCTACAAATGGCAGAAACAGAATTAGAAGATTTGCTACAAGGCAATCGTCTTTATTCGTTTAAAGATACTGCTACAGATTATATTAAAAGGGTGACTGGAAGAGAAACTGATAGTTTTAATGTTAGAGAAACTGGCAAATTCATTTCAGAACTTATAAATCAAATCAAACAAGCATACGAAGTTAAGGAATAATCTCTCCCTAGAATGAATAAATTAAAACAAATAACTAGAGGATAAAAATATGTTTATTAACAATACACAAACACCATTAAGACAATTTAAAACTAAAGTGAATTTAACAATTAACCCAAAAGTCTATGAGCAATTTAAACAAGTTGCTGAAAAAAGATTACAACCTAAATCTTGGGTAATTGAAAATATGATGAAGAATTACATTACTGAAACTAATAAATAGTTAAGTCAAAAATTTATTCATTAGACTTCACCAAAAAGGGCAGTAGTTATTCTTTGCTACTGTCCTTTAAAAATTTTAACACAATCATCAATCTATAATCTAAAATTAAACAACATAAGAAAAGAGTAAATTACACCATTAACAAACATACAATTGATAGATTTAAAGTCGTCGCTGATAAAGATATGAGAAAAATGTCAAATATAG
>CAYFIZ010000078.1:0-1680 GCA_964343325.1 Candidatus Woesearchaeota archaeon | reverse complement strand
TTCTTGCATTATGTTTCAGCTTTTTAACTTTTTTAGAATCTTTTTTCTTCACCATCTTTAATTTTATAATAAAGTTAAGTTTTTATATTTATTTTTTCTAAATAGTTTAGAGTAAATAATCTTTTCAAAAAAGATTAGACAAAACCAGAAAATGACAAAGAAATTTTATGTTACAACTCCGATATATTATCCAAATGATATTCCACATATAGGGCATGCATATACAACTATAGCTGCAGATATTATTGCAAGATGGCATAAAATGAAAGGTGAAGAAGTTTTTTTTCTTACAGGAACTGATGAAAATGCAAAAAAAGTTTTTCTTGCAGCAGAAAAAAAAGGAAAAAATACAAAAAAATTTGTAGATGAATTAGCAGAAGATTTTAAAGATGCTTGGAAAAAGTTGAATGTGAACTATGATAGATTTTTTAGAACAACTGATAAAGACCATGTTAAAGAAGTGGTTAATATTTTAAATAAAACACATAAAAAAGGAGATATTTACAAAGGGGTTTATGAAGGATATTATTGTGTTGGTTGTGAAGCATATTATACTGAAAAAGATTTAGAAAATGGTTATTGTCCAATACACAAAACAAAAACTGAATTGATGAAAGAGGAAAGTTATTTTTTTAAACTTTCGAAATTTCAAAAAAAACTTCTTGAACTTTACGAAAAAAATCCTGAATTTATTTCTCCAAAAAGTAGAAGGCATGAAATAATTAACAGAGTTAAAGAAGGCTTAAGAGATTTAAGTATTTCTCGAAAGGATTATGGATGGGGAATAAAAATTCCATTTGATAAATCTCATGTTGTATATGTATGGTATGATGCTTTGACAAATTATTATACAGCTACTAGAAAAAAAGGAAAAGAAAAGTTCTGGCCTGCAGATGTGCATTTAGTTGGAAAAGATATTTTATGGTTTCATGCTGTTATTTGGCCTGCAATGTTAATGTCTGCAGGAATAAAAATACCAAAGAAGATTTTTGCTCATGGATGGTGGACTTTTAATAAAGAGAAAATTTCAAAATCAAGGGGAAGAGTAATTAATATTGATGAATTAATTTCTATTGCAGGAGTTGATTCTGCAAGATATTTTTTATTTAGAGCAACACCTTTTGGTGATGATGGGGATTTTTCAGAAAAAGCTTTAATTGAAAGGCATAATAATGAACTTGCAGACAAACTTGGAAATTTAATTTCAAGGGTTTCTACTCTTGCTGAGAAATATGGAATACAAAAAACAGAAAATAAACTTTTGAAGAAATTAAATCTAAAAAAAATTGAAAAATTATTTGAAAATTATGAATTTGATAAAGTTTTGAATGAGATTTTTTCTTTTGTTGATTTTTGTAATGAATATATTCAAAATAAAAAACCATGGGAGACAAAAGATAAAAAAGTTCTTTATGAATTAAAAGAAAGTATCTTGAAAATTTCTAAATTGTTATGGCCTTTTATCCCAGAAACAAGTGAAAAAATTACAAAGCAATTCAGTGCAAAAAAAATTAAGAAAGGAAAAATTTTGTTTAAGAAAATATAAATCTCAACTAATTAAACCTAATTTTTGAAGAATTCTTTTAATCATTTTTTCCCTATCTTTATTAGAGTCATATTCCACATCAATAATTTTCGCAGCAATTTCTTTATATGCTCTTGCTGATTTGCTCTTTGGAT
>CAYFIZ010000077.1:0-1752 GCA_964343325.1 Candidatus Woesearchaeota archaeon | reverse complement strand
ATTTTACAAAAAATACAATCATTCATAAAAAAATAATAAAAAAGTAATTTAAAAATTTATCTTCTTCTTTTTCTTGCCGGTTTTCTCTTTGTTACTCTTTTTTTCACCGCCTTCTTCACTGTTCTCTTCTTTGGTTTCTTTTTTGTTGAAGCAACTGCTTTTTTTCTTTTCTTCTCTAAATCTGCTACTTGTTTTCTAAGTTGTTTTATCCTTAAAGCAAGTTGCTTTGGTGTTTTAGCTTTAGCCATTTTTTTCTACCTCTTTTTAATTATTTAAGTTAAGAATCAATTATTTATAAAGTTTTTCTAAAAATAAAATTAAATTAATTTTCCAACATTATTAAATTTAATTTTCCCTTCGATTAAATCTCTTAAAATATTTTTTAAATTAGAAATTTTGATTCTTATCTGTTTAGTTGTATCTCTATACCTAATTGTTACATCTTTTCTCTTTAAACTTTCATCGTCGATAGTTATACAAAAAGGAGTTCCTATTTCATCATTACGTGCATATCTTCTGCCAATACTTCCAGATCCATCATATATAACATTCCATTCTTCTTTTAAATCATCAAAAATTTTTCTTGCAAATTTTTCAAATTCTGGTTTTTTAACAATAGGAAACACTGCTGCTTTTATTGGAGAAAGTTTTGGATTTAATTTCAAAACAATATTTCCATCTTTATTAATATTATATGCATCAAAAAGAAATACCAACAATGCTCTTTCAACACCTAAACTAGGTTCACATACAACATGAGGAAGTATTTTTTGTTTGGATTCTTCATCAAATAATTTTAAATCTTTTTTTGAAAATTTCTCATGTTGACTTAAATCATAATTACTTCTATCTGCAATACCTTGCAATTCCTTCCACCCGAAGGGAAATTTATATTCTAAATCCCAAGTATCTAAAGAATAATGTGACAATTCTTCTTTTTCATGTTGTCTTATTCTAAAATTATTAGAATTAGCACCTAAATTAAAAAACCATTGTAATTCTGTCGCAAGCCAATAAGCATGCCAATCTTTTTTTATTATTCCTTTTTCAAAAGCATTTTTTATTTTCATTTTTTCCATTTCTTTATTTTTTTTCTGATGTTCTTCAGAATAAACTAAAACATCTATATTAGGAATTTTATAAGGGCATTTTTGTTCAAGTTTTGTAAAATATTCTATTTCCATTTGTTCAAATTCCCTACATCTAAATAGAAAATCACGAGGAGCAATTTCATTTCTAAATGCTTTACCTATTTGTGCAATACCAAAAGGGAGTTTCATACGTGCATTTTCCTGAACCTGCCTAAAATTAGTGAATATTAATTGAGCGGTTTCAGGACGAAGATAACTTTTACCAGATTCTCCAACATTTATTTCAAACATTAATTTAAACTCTTTTGCAGTTTTTTCTTCAAAATCCCCTCCACAATTAGGACATTTAACTTTTCCCAATTCATTTTTATCTACTTTACCTGGTTTTTTACATTTTTTACATACTACAAATAAATCACTAAAACTATCAACATGTCCTGAAGCTTCCCATACTTTAGGATTTGTTATTATGCTACCATCTATACCTACAATATCTTCTCTTTGTCTAACATGAAATTTCCACCAATTTTTTTTAATATTATTTTTTAATTCAGAACCAAGATGTCCAAAATCCCAAAAACCTGCTGCACCACCATATATTTCTGCAGAAGGATACACAAAACCTTTACGTTTACAAAAATTAGTTAATTCCTCTATTGAA
>CAYFIZ010000076.1:0-1776 GCA_964343325.1 Candidatus Woesearchaeota archaeon | reverse complement strand
CTCCAGCCAGCCTCACGGCCCCATTCTACACGGAAGCGGCCGTGGACACTGATTCACACTGATATAGACGGATAACGGCACATCACGGCAAAGGCACTTGACCACGGAAGTCACGGAAACGCACGGACAGAAGAGAAGAAAGAGTCCAAGAGTTATTGTCAAATGTTGTGTATGGAGGTTCAGGCGGCGTCGGCTTGGTCTTCTTGTTCCGTCTGGGCGTCGGCTCGGACTCCGTCGCGGAATTCCACGCCCAGGATCACGTCCTTCAGGCAGTCTGACGCGTTCAGCCGGCGCCAGCGTTTCTGTGCGCTCTGAATCAGCTTGAACACCATCGTCATCGCTGTCACCCGCGACAGGCATCCCCGCGTCTTGTGCGTCCTGAGGCGCACCGTCGCGAGCGTCGATTCCACCGGGTTCGTCGTGCGAATGTGCACCCAGTGTTCCGCCGGGAAGTCGTAGAACGCCAGCAGCTCCTCCCGGTCCTTGGCCACGCCCCCGGTCGCCTTCGGATACTTCCCTTCGTAGGTTGTCACGAAACGGTCGAACGCCCGTTCGGCCTCGGCTCGGCAGGGCGCCATCCAGATCGCGTGCAGCCCCTCCTTTGCCTTGCCCTGCACGCCTTTCGGTAACTTGTTCAGCACGTTGGCCGTCTTATGGACCCAGCACCGCTGCGCTCGAGCCTCGCCGTAGGCCTGCCGCAGCGCCTTGCAGAAGCCCAGCGCCCCGTCGCCGACCGCCAGCTCTGGGCCCACCTCCAGGCCTCGCGCCTTGAGGTCCAGCAGCAGTTCGGTCCATGACGCCTCGCTCTCGCGCCAGCCGTCTACAAGCGCCACAAGCTCCTTCCGGCCCGTTTCGTCCGCGCCGATCACCACCAGCATGCACTGCTTCGCCTCCTCCATCCGCGCGTGCACATACACACCGTCCACCCACCAGTAGACCAGCCGGCGCCCCGAAAGGTCCCGCCTCTGCCATGCGGTGAGTTCCTCCTGCCACGACTCCTTCAAACGGCTTATTGTCGAAGGGGAAAGACCAGGAGCGTCCGGCCCCAGCAGCGCCGCCAGTGCCTCGGAGAAATCGCCCGTCGAGATGCCTTTCAGATACAGCCACGGCAGCAGTTCCTCGATGTTCTTGGTGCGCCGAAGGTAGGGAGGCAGTATCTTCGAGCTGAAACGCAGCCCCGAGCCGCTCTTGTCCCTGGCTCTGGGCATCTGCACCGACACCTGGCCCAAGCCGGTCTGGATCTGGCGCTCCGGCAGGTGGCCATTGCGCACGACCATCCGGCGGCCTGCCTCATCTCGTACCTGCGCATGTGCGGCCAGGAAAGCGTCCACCTCCGCCTCAACCGCCCCGGCCAGAAGCCTTTGCGCTCCCTCCCTGAGCACCTCGGTCAACGAGTCCCGGGCCTCCGATGCTGGACCCGGCAGCTCCACAACGTTACCATCACTCATGGCGTATCCACTCCTTCCTTGTAAGGTGGGTGACCCGAACTGAATCACCCAGGATACGCCACCTTCCCCTCCTCGTCTAAACACAACTTTCGGTTATAACTCCTTGCGAAGTGGAATGGAGAACAACAGCTAGAGCCACTAGACGGGAGTCTACAGAAGCTGCTCACGTGCTGTAACGCACGGGCGTTACGCACCAAGTACCTGGATGCGCTGAAAGCCGCCAAACGACAACTGAACGACTGCGAGAGGACCTGGCTGACTGCTCCAGCCAACCAGTCCGCTACGGCTGGAAGAACAGGCACCCCCCAGGACCGAGCCATTATCGAGA
>CAYFIZ010000075.1:0-1898 GCA_964343325.1 Candidatus Woesearchaeota archaeon | reverse complement strand
TTTTTAAATTACTTTTTTATTATTTTTTTATGAATGATTGTATTTTTTGTAAAATGGCTTCAGGAAAAATTTCTGCTGAGAAGATTTACGAGAATGATAATTTCTTTTCAATTCCAGATGCAAACCCTGTTGCTGAAGGACATAGTTTAGTTATTTCAAAAAAACATTTTAAAACAATTTTAGAGGTTCAAAATAGTTTAGGTCCAGAACTTTTAGATTGTATAAAAAATACAGCTTTGAAATTAATCAAAGAAAAAAACATAGGAGGATTTAATGTTCTAAATAATAATTTTGAAGTTGCACAACAAGCTGTTCCTCATGTTCATTTTCATATTATTCCAAGGAAAAAAGATGATGGATTAAGGATGATTAGTTGAATGATTTTTATAAAAAATGTCTCTGGAGGGATTTTAACCCTCGACCTCGGCCTCATGAGAGCCGCGCTCTAAACCCTGAGCTACAGAGACAAATTTATTAAAGTATATTACTTTAAAAGTTTTAGGAAAATGGCGATTGAAGATTTAATAATTAATATACCAGAATCTCTTATCGGAAGTGTGAAGATCCTAATTTATATAATCCAAACTGTTGGAATCCTTATTATAATATATCTTATTTATTTTACTATTCAAACTTTTTTAAGCAGAAAAAAATTGAATGCTATAGAGAAAATATCAAAAGATGTTAGCGAAATAAAAAAACTTTTAAATAAAAAGAAGATTTAAATTAATTTTTTGCCAAAGTTATTTCTATTGTAGATACATTAATTTTTTTACCTTCTTTGTTTTCAAGTTCTTCACTATCAATTTTTATGTCTTTCACATTTAAATTTTTATCTTTTAAAAATCGTTTTCTTACTGCTTCTACAATATCAACTGCTCTGTTTATTGATTTTCCTCTTGCTTTTATCACAACTTCTTTCATATTTTTAGTGGTAAATTGCATAGCCACACTTGTTATATAATTCATAAAAGGTTTCACACCAATAAAAATCACATTGTCCTCTTTTTCATTTGTCATCTTAAATTTCTTGTTTGATTTATGATTCTTTCTTTTCTTTTTCTTGTTTTTTTATTTTTGCCAAAAGACCAGCTGTTTGATTTCTTATTTTTCTGCTTGGTAATGTATTTACTAATAATTTTTTATTTTTTTCAAATTTTTCTGTAAATTCAATACTTTTTTTTAAAAGAGTATTAGCTGTTCTTCTTATAAGCTTTGATTTTATTTTTCCCATGTTTGATTATTGAAGAAAAGGTATTTAAGGATTTTGGTATGTTTACATTGTTAATTTAATTGGTCTTTTAGTTAGGTTTTAATATCTCTTTTGCTTGTTTCTTTCATGAAAATTAGTCAAATATTATGGGGATTATTTATCTTTGTTATTGGAAGTTTTATTTTAACTGCAATAATAAGCCCAGAGAGTTTAGATAATTTCTCTTCTTATATTGATAAAATAAATATTGGTGGAAATTCTAATCTTGATATTGTGCAAAATCCACAAGATTACATTGGTAAGAGATTAATACTTAAGAATATTGATATATGTGTAGATGGAAGAATAATTGATTTTAAACCAGATGGAAATGAAGTTTATCTTGATTATAATTATTTGAATACATTGAATAGTCATTATAGATTTGATTTTATAGGTACTGTTGCATTATTAAATGAAAGTGGGAAAATAAAATATTTCTTTTATGTTAATGAAGCAATACAAAAAGAATATGTAAGAGATTATGAAGGTGGCTCTTGGTTTAATTGCAATTAATTAATATTAGACTTCTTCATCAATTCTAACTATTTATTATTTTATTCTAATTTTCCTATACTGACTATATTTCTAAGAGCTTCTCTGAAATCAGATATTTTTTTTGGCAAGGTTCCTAGGAAAAAAATTG
>CAYFIZ010000074.1:0-1910 GCA_964343325.1 Candidatus Woesearchaeota archaeon | reverse complement strand
AATTTTGCTCATATTATTTATCTAAAAAAAGAGTTTTTAAAAGTTTTCAAAATCCCCAATCAGCTTTTTCTTGTCTCTTAATTTTAGCTATTTCTTCTAAAAGTTTTATATCTTTTTGAGAAAGTAAATCTTTATTTTTCTTTAAATTTTTAAATTGTGTTTCAGAAATATCTGAATAAAGAAAATTCTTATTTTTCATCTGCCTTTCAAAATTTACTCCTGGAATTGAAACAGCAATTTCCATTTCTTCTACAGCTTCTTTAACAGATTTATTTTCTGATTGAATATTTTTTACTCTCCCGACTTTTTCCCCTTTTTCATCTATCAAATTCAATCCTTGATTAATTTTTCCCACTTCAATTTTAATGCCAAAAATAGCAGGCTTTGTATTTCTAAAAACATATTTATGAAGAACATTTAATTTGCACAAAGAACTTAATCCGAGCAATCTCTTTTTTTCTATTTCTTTTCTCTTTTCTATTCTAAATTCATTTATATTTTCAATTAATTTGTAAATAACCTCATCTGTAAAAATCTTTATTCCTTTTTGAATCTCCTTTGCTTCTTCATCAATAGAAACATTAAAACCAACAATTAAAGCATCAAGTTCATTTATTTTTAGATTTGCTTTTGCAGAAATAATATCGGTTTTATTTATATTTCCAATACTTGCTTTTACAACAGGAACATTATTTTGCTTTAACAAAACAAGCAAGGCCTCTAAACTTCCAAGAGAATCTGCTTTTGCAATAATTCCTTGCTTCTGTGTTTGTATATTTTCAGAAATTTCTTGCTTGAAAATTTTTTCTATTTCTTCTTTATTTCCCTTATAAGCTACAAAAGGCATTCCAGGCAAAACATCAATCTTTTCTCCAGAGGATGAGCCAGAAAATTGCATTCTTAATCCTGTAGATGCCTGAACTTTTTTCTTCGGCTTAAACCTAAAATGCAAAGGTTCTATTTCTTCAAGAATTCTTATTTTTGTTATTATTGGCTTGCCCTCAAGATTTGCAACAGAAATTTTATCATCTTTAGAAAGTTCACCATCATATAAAATTGATTCTGCATAATTCATTGATTTTTCTTTTTTTATCTCTAGAATAACCCCTTTTGCATCTTTTCCAAGTTCAAGTTTATCTTCAAGATATTTTTGGCTTAAACCGCAAACCATTAACATTAATTCTGAAATTCCTTGTTTTGTTTTTGCAGAACATGGAACTAAGGCTATTTTCTTTGTAAAATCAGAAATATTATAAAAAAGATCGGTCTCTATTCCTAAAGCACTTAAAGAACCAATTAAGGTAAAATATTTTTCTTCAAATATTTGTTTTGTATTTTGCGATTGAGATTCTATATCTTCTTTTAGAGATATTTCTTTTCCCTGACCTCTAATTGAATGTTTTCTTACATCACCCCCTCTTGAAAGTTGCGGGGGCGTCCGCCATCCAGAAATATTATCTATTTTATTCAAAGCAATAATAAAAGGTGTTTTATTGTGTTTTAAAATTTGAATAACTTCTGCTGTCTGAGGTTTTATTCCGTCATTTATATCTATCACAAGGATGGCTAAATCAGCTAAGCCCCCTCCTCTTTTTCTCAAATTAGTAAATGATGCATGACCTGGAGTATCAATAAATAAAAACCCTGGAATTTTCAAATTTATGCCTGATTTTTCTATTATGGGAAATGTTTTTTTCAAATGTTCTATTGGATATGAAGTAAAAGAAATTTTTTGTGTTATTCCTCCTGCTTCACTTTCCTGAACAGAGCTTTCTCTAAGAGAATCCAAAATACTTGTCTTTCCGTGATCTACATGACCTGCAACTGTGATTATTGCAGAGCGTATATTTTTTGCCATATCTTTTAAATCGCAATAGTATTTTTAAAGTTTAATAATTGGAAAATATAAT
>CAYFIZ010000073.1:0-1919 GCA_964343325.1 Candidatus Woesearchaeota archaeon | reverse complement strand
ACAAGAATGACACAACAGATATTTTAATTAGAGTTGATGATTTTGGTGGTGTAAAAGGAGTTACAGTAAGGGAATTTGTGACAAGTGAAAAATATACTGGATTTACAAAATCAGGGGTTAGAATTATGGCAAGTGATTTCCCAAAATTCAAGGAAATGATTAATTCAATTACAACTGAAGATCTTTCAGAGACAGAAGCGAGTTCAAGCAATGAAGAGGCTTCTGGACAAGAAACACCAGAAGAATCTGGTGAAAAAAAGGAAAATTTGCCCGATTATTAGTTAATTAATTTTCTGGTTCTAAGAAAAAACAGAAACTTCTGAATCACCTTTGATTTCTAATTTTTTAATATATCCTTTAAACTGAGATTTTCCATTTTCTATTATCAAATCTCCATTAAAATTTGTTATGGCAATTTCTTCGTCATTAATATTAAAAATATTTTTCTCTTCATCCAATCTAATTACTCCAGAAGTTTTATATGCTAATTTATTTATTAAAACTTTTTTGCTTATCTCTAATGATTTATAATAGAAAGGTTCTTTAAAACTTATTTTTGTTGTATTTTTTGTTTGAGAGGTTACAACAACCCCATTAACAGTAACTATTGAAGCTTTTCCTTTTAATTTAATAATTTCATTTTCATCAAATGAGATTTCTCCATCATAATTTTTTAAAATTAAATAATTATCATTAGAATTTCCTAGATCAAATTTTTGATTTCCTACATAAAGAACAGAATTAGAGCTTCCTGTTATTTCTAATTCTTCAAATTTTCCATTCACATTTAAAGAAGGAATTGTTAATTCTGCATTAAATTTTACACCTTGATTTTCATTTCCTCCCACAATATTTCCAGTTATAATGCTTCCTGTAACAGAGGGAGTATAAAAAGAGGTATAAATAACAAATGATAAAATAATTAAGAAAATTGCAATTACTAATATTATAAGGTGATGCTTTTTAATTAATTTATTTTTATGAGGTTCTCCAGTATATTCGATTTCCATTTTTAGTTTGAAATTTCTGAAACACTTACTCTTTTTTCATTCATTCTTTCTTCTAAAAAATTTGTAAATTCTTCAGGATTGTTTATATTTTTTATTGGAAGTGTGCTGTCTGCTGAGAATAATCTAGCATCAACATCACCATAATTCAGCATTCTTTGCCATGCTGTTTGTTTTGAATCAGCATCACTTATTGCTGTTAAATCAACTTTTCTAGTTACTCTTGAAAAGATTCCATGAGAATGAATCAACGAACTTTCATTAATTTCGTAAAAAGTACTTAATCTATGAATTTCTGTAAAAATTATTAATGCTGCTGAAAATGCTAAAACTGCTTCAAGTGCAAATTTATTTAATTCTTTGCCAGAGATTTTTATAATTGTTATGGTGAGTACTAAAATAAAGATCATAAGATAAATAGGGAAATATGATTTTCTAGAATTTCTAACTCTCATCACCTTTTCACTTTTTGGCATAATGATATTAATAATTTTAATATTATAAACATTTTGATATTTTAAAATAGAAAAAACTAAATTTGGTCCCTAATAAAACCTATATTAGGTTCTATACATGGTCTTTGTCTCTCGATTTCTGAAAATTTCTCATAAGTTACATATTTTACAAGAGGAAAACCCCTGCCAGGATTATCTTCAACTTCTGACCGACTTGATCTTAAAGCATAATCTCCCATAGATGTTTTTACATTATCAGTTCCTTGTTGTAATAATATCCAATCATCATGTGTTAATTCTTCTGGTTTAGGAGTTGCAAGCGTAGGTTCTCCAGATTCCCTATCAATAATATATGCTAAACAAATTCTTCTAAATTCGTTATCTTCTCCAAGTTTATTATTCATTATATTTTCCAATTATTAAACTTTAAAAATACTATTGCGATTTAAAAGATATG
>CAYFIZ010000072.1:0-1992 GCA_964343325.1 Candidatus Woesearchaeota archaeon | reverse complement strand
ACAATACAAAGGGAATAACACAAACTGGGCGGCAATAATCACATGGCTAACAGCGCTCGCTTTAAGCTATGTACTAGAGCAGTCAGGTGTACTTCATCTATTTTTCCTTCTAATTCCTATATGGATTTACTCAACAATAGTTTATTGCTTGCTATCAATTTCTATGGGCGCTAAAACCAGATTTCCGGAATCGGAAATCGCCGAGGCTGCGGAGGCAAGCCGTAGGCAAGAAGAGAAAACGTTTCTAGATGGTTTATCCAAGAGTTCGACACAAGTTTCCAAAGAAAAGTCTACGGCTGTGGTCGCTGTTGCGTCATACATTGCTATCGCTTCGTTAGTTGCCTGTCTGGTGATTGGGGTAATGGCTTTCGTCAACAATGGTGACAGTGGTTTGCACACGCCACTGTTGATAGCGACGATCATTTATTTCATTACAGCTACATACGTCTATCTTGCTAACACTAAAAACTCAAAGTCAGACAGTGAGCCTTCGACAGTAGCTAACGCTACTCAAAACTAGTTTCCAAAGTAGGGTTTCCCCTCTAGCGCCGTGAGTTAGAGGGGCTTTTTCTTTTTAACAGGACGAAGGTTGTGAAAATAACATTCTTTTATCTAACATTACTTCTTAACTGCTTAGCAGTATGTTTCAACGAAGCAGTAGCTAACGAAGATAACACCGCAAATACTAAGAACCGGCCTCCAAACATACTTTTCATACTCGCTGACGATCATCGTTGGGATTTGTTAAGCAGAAATTCGTCTCAAGTTCAAACGCCTAACCTCGATGCATTAGCTAATGACGGGGTGGTGTTTGAAAACGCCTTTGTAACAACTCCGATATGTGCTTCAAGTCGAATTAGTATTCTCACAGGTTTAACAGAGCGTACCCACGACTTTACTTTTGGGCGACCGCCCACAGGCGAAAAGGAATCGTCAAATATATACCCGGCGCTACTAAAAAGTGCAGGTTACAGCACAGGCTTTGTGGGTAAGTATGAAATAAAATTGTCGGGAGAAGATGATGAACGATTTGATTATTTCAAACCTCTTCTTCAGTCGAAAACTAATGAGTGGGATGGTGAGCAAATACCACAAACACATTACATTAGAAATCTTGCGAGTGAATTTATTAAGCAAGCATCAACAGAGGATAAGCCATGGGTGTTGGCAGTGAATTTTTGGAACCCCCATGCACATGACGTAGATAAAGTAGACCAATTCCATTATCCGCCCGAATTTGAGCCTATGTACTCGGATGTAGAAATTGAAAAAGCCAATGTTTCTGATGACACAGTTTTTGAAGCGCTCCCTGATTTTCTAAAAACATCAATGGGAAGAATTCGTTGGGAATATCGATTCGCAACCGAAGAAATGTATCAAAGAATAGTGAAACGACATTATCGAGCTATTAGTAGCGTCGATGATGCAGTTGGCTCTTTAAACGAGCTTCTTAAGTCTCTCCACTTGGACGATAACACGATTATTATCTACACTGGGGATAACGGCTACGCATTGAACGAACGCCAATTGGCAGGGAAGTGGTTTGGTTGGGAAGAGGACCTACGAGTCCCCCTCATCATCAAGGACCCTCGCAGTCTGAAGCATAAAGAAATAAGCGAGCTTGCTCTAAACATTGATATTGCACCAACAATACTCGACTTTGCTGGTGTATCTATTCCATCTACGTATCAAGGTAATAGTTTAATCCCATTAATTGAAGGAGAGAAGGTTACTGAGTGGCGCGATGAATTTTTCTTTGAGCATATGTATCAACCGAAACGTGCTCCTATTCCGCCCATGTACGGTTTACGAACAGCACACTGGAAATTTGTGAATTTCTATAAAAACGACTACGTGCAACTTTACGATTTGGAAAACGACCCGCTCGAAACTACTAATCTTGCGTATGAAGAAAAATACCAGTACTTAACTAATGGGCTTTTGCAGCGAGCAAATGTGTATATAGAAAAGTACGAAAATGCGCGAAGTGAA
>CAYFIZ010000071.1:0-2075 GCA_964343325.1 Candidatus Woesearchaeota archaeon | reverse complement strand
AGAAGTTGCCCAACCGCGTCGAAAGGGAAGGTTACGCGAAGCAAAATGAAAGGAGGGTTAAGCTAAGGGAAACTTAGTTCCCTAGCGTGTCCTCGCATGGCTTCAGTTCAACAAATTATAGGTAAAGTAAATCCATTACTTTACGCAGAAAACGGAAAAGAGCTTTTGAAAAAATATGGTTCTGTTGATAAAATTCCTGCAGATGAAATCAAGCCAAAAAACCTTGGAGAACATTCCTTAGGTTATGATTCACCATCAGAAACTCTTGAGCCTGTTTATTTTTTTATTCTTGATATGATGAATAATTTAGGATTAGGTGCAGAAAAACTTGTTGATAATTTTTCATCATCCCCTGGCTCAGGACATTTTTCCGAACTTATGGGAAAAGCAACTGCAATGCAACAGCAAGGATCTAAACTTTTAGGAGATGTTAATACTATTTTAAGAAGTGTGTTAAATATTATTTATGATTTAAAAGAATTTAAAACAAGACTGCAATCTTATACAGATTTAAAATCAAAAGACAAAAATATCAGTAATGCAGCGAGACATAGTCTAAAACAAGTCTGGCTTGATAAAGTTGATATAATAAAAGGAAACTCAAGTATAAGTATGATGGCAAGGCAATTAGGATTTGAAACTATTTTTGATGCGTTTCTCGTTGCAAAAGATGCAAAAGATGCAGGCAAACTTGATTTAAATGATAGGGTAAAAAGAGTTGTTAAATCTAGAATTGAGGAATTTAATATATGGGTTAGAGAATCAGAAAAAGAATTAAGAAAGAGGTATGAACTTGAAAGAAATTATTTGAAAAGCCAAGTGAATAGTTTGAAACTTTATTCAAGATGGGCAAAACCTTATTTTAAAGCAGCTCAGCAACTTGAAATGAAAGAATATGGAAGAGAACCTGCATTAGTAAAAACATTTAATACAATTCTTCTCGAATTAACTTTATTTGGAAAATCAAAAATAAATATGGAAAGTGCTATTTTACAGGAAGATTTACCTCAGGATTTTAAAAAATTAAAAATTGGAAGAGATTATTTTTCATGTATTTTAGTTAGTTTTAGGTTCAGAGGAATTCCTCAGAGAACACCAAGAGGGGATTATGTTTCTAGCGGAAAAGCAGACATAAAATTTACTGCTTATGCTTTAAATAGCGATGAAATTGAAAAGTTTAATAAAGAGATGGGAAAAGAAGATGTTGAGGATGTCTTAAAATTAATTGAAGGAACAACAACAGAAAGTTTAGGACAATTACAAAAAGAAATCGACTTTTTTTTAGAAGAAAAAAATGAATCAGAAACTAAAAAATCGAAAGATGGTTCAAATCCTTTTTTAGCTTTAATAGGACATTATAACGAAAAAGAAAAACCAAAAGAGGATAAAAAAGAAACAAAAAAAGAAGAAAAAAAATTAAGATTAGATAATTGGGTTGAAAAAACACATATAAGAAAACTTGCAATTACAAAAGCAGAAGAAACTGCGTTTCTCTTATTTGATATTTATAAAAAAGCACATGGAATGGTCAGTTACACATAAAAGAAACCAGCGGGTTTCTTTTTAACTTCCTCAAATATTTGAAAGGTGATTTCTAAACACTTCGATGAAATCACACATTTGATTTTAACTTAAAATCCCAAAAAAGATACCAAGGAACTTTAGTCTCTTTATTTCCATTTTTTACAAGATGTAAGAAGTTAGATTTATCTTCATAGATTAGATAAGTATCATTTTTTAGGAAATCCTTCCAATCTTTATCTAATATTTTTACCGCATTATTAGATAGGGTAATAATCTCTTTTTCTTCGGCCTCTGGAAATTTCTGAAGAAGCTGAGTCTTTTGAAATTATATAATATTTTTTCCCCTCGCCAGAAAAACGATTTGTAGTAGAAAGCTTTTTATATTATCTTTTGATGATATAAATTAAGATGAAACAAAAAATAATATTTCTAATTTTATTATTTGGACTTATGACTACTTTTGTTTATGCACAAGAGAGCGAGATAACTTCTAATACAGTAAAAGAACAAGTAAAATGTGTTTTTGAGAATTCCAATGAAATACAAAAATG
>CAYFIZ010000070.1:0-2088 GCA_964343325.1 Candidatus Woesearchaeota archaeon | reverse complement strand
CTCAATCCCCTGTAAATTTTTTGCAGTAATTCTCTTTTTGCTTTATCTTTGTAAAAATCCCAATAATATTGCGGTTTTGTTTGTTTTAATATTCTCCAAAAATCATCTTGTATATTTGGATTTGGATATTTTGTAAAAATAATACTATTACATTCTTTTCCAGGGAAATCAATCCCTCTTGCACATTTTGTTGTAAAAAGAACATTAATTTTTCCTTTCTTAAAATTTTCAACAATTATGTTACTTTTATCATTATTTTGCAACTCTCTAAGCTCACCCCTTGAAATTAAATTATCAATATTAAATTTTTCAATTTCTTCTTCTGTTGGTAGATCGTTAAATGCATTTATATGAATCAAAGTTGGTTTTTTTGAAATTTCAATACTTTTACTTAATGCTTTCAAATATTGTTCCCGAGTAAATTTTCCATTTGAGAAATTTTCATATCTACAATCAACCTCAAATCCTGTTCTCTTAATTTCAATATTTCCTTGTTGCTGGATTTCCGCATCTATTTTTATAAAATCATTAATTCCAAAAACATTTTTTAAAACATTTTCTGAATGAAGAGTTCCAGACATTAAAACAATGACTTCATTTTTGTCAATCATTTCTTTAAATTTTTTTGCAAGATTTGTTGTAGTAACATTAACTAAAGTATTATTCTCTTGATTACTGAATGTTAAATAAGTCTCGTCAAAAAAATCTTCAAACATTTTAACTGTTTCTTCAATCTCAAACAAATAATTTTCTTCTTCTATTTCTTCAAGAAATTTAGGCGAATCTAAAAATAATTTAAACAACGTATAAATAGAATTTTCTTTTAATGGAATTATTTTATTAAATTTAATAGTTTCATTTGTTTTATTATCAAATTTTATTTCAGTTATTAATGAAATCATTTGTTTAACTATTTTATTTACTTCTTCATTAATTCCTGTTAATTGTATTAAAGAATTTTGAAGTCTGTCAAGATAAATTGTTCGTTGATTAGAAAAACCATCAAGAAACTCGTCGCACTCGTCAATTATCTCAATTTTTGTTTTAGGTTTTCTATTTAGTGCAGATTCTAATTTATATTTTAAAGAATTGAAAACAATTACATCTGAATCAATATAAGAATCAAATTGTTCATAAAATTTACATCCTGGTGTTCTTTTGTAAATAATGAATTTAGTATCTTCTAATCCTTCATAAGTTTTTTTATCTAAAAATTTTATATTTTTAAGTTCATATTTATCAGGCAAAACAGGAGACCAATATGGACAAATACTTGCTAAAGGAATTCTTTTCACATCGTTAATTTTAATAATATTTCTAAGATTAATATTTTTATTTTCTTTTAAATATTCTTTAATTCTTCTAAAATTTTTTTCTTTTATTTCTATTTTACATGGAATTTTTTGATTATCTGCAGAAAAATCTTTTTTGTTTTTTTCTTCAAGTTCTTTTTTACTAAATTCAAAAATATCATTTAATTTTAAATTAATCTCTTTTTTTATTTTAGGTATTTTAATTTCATTATTTTTTAAAAAAACACATTGATGATTATTTCTTCCAGTCATAACATTTATCTTTAATTTTTCATTATTTTTATTTAGAAGGTATTTATTATTTTCACTAACTAAATTTTCTCCATAATCATCTTTATACTGTTTTTGCAGACTTTTTCCAGGAACAACTATTGATGTTTTTCCAACATTTCTTGCAATATTTAATGCTATTGCACTTTTTCCTGTTCCGCACACACCTTGAATAAAAATTATTTTATGTCCTTCATCTATTGATTTTAAAACTTCTTTAACAACATCTTCTTGAGATTTTCCATTAGAGAATCTTAAAGGTTCAAGAAATTTTTTATTTTGATATAAACTCCACATTTTTTTAATTATAGAATTTAGATAAATAAAATCTTTTTATATAATTTATTAAAAGCCTCAGACAAGATTTGAACTTGCGACTTCCACTTTACGAGAGTGGCGCTCTACCGCTGAGCTACTGAGGCATGAGGGGCACCAAGGTTCCCCTTACACTAACCCCTTCTTCTAGACACTGAAATGCGATTTCTAAACACTTTGACGAAATCGC
>CAYFIZ010000069.1:0-2106 GCA_964343325.1 Candidatus Woesearchaeota archaeon | reverse complement strand
CAAGAAGGAAAATATGTTTTAGGGTTTGAAATTTCTTATCCAGGAGCATTTGCTGTTTCCTCTGCAACATTTAGTATTGAAGAAGAAAAAACCAGATTTAATTACAAAACAATTCTTATACTTATACTAATATCAGTTTTAATTTTAATCATAACTTGGATTATCTGGAAAATAAAAAAACCTAACAAAAATTTACGTATTTTCAAAAAGAAAAAATAAGAAAGAAAAAATAGTAAGATTTAAATGTTTAAAATCTCTTTTATAAGGATGAATAAAAAAGGAGTTGGTTTAATTTTTGTTGTTTTATCAATTATCTTAATATCATTTGTTATACAAGGAAAAGGTATTGAAATAAAAACCACTGCATTTGTTATAGAAAGCGAAGATACAATTGAAACAAAAAGCGTGCTATTAAAATTCTCACTAAATAAAGGAGATACAATCAATAAAAATATTGACATATTTAGTGTAAGTGGAGGGGAAATAAATTTAAAATTAGAAGGTATTGATAAAGGAGTTAATATAACTGAAAGTAATTTTATATTAAAAAAAGGTGAAAAAAGAGAAATTAAGATTAATTTTGATACAAGACATATTGATAAAGGAGTTTATGTAGGTCAAATAAGAATTTCAGGTGGGGGGGAAGAAGAAATTATTCCCATAATATTTGAAGTTGAATCAGCAGATGTTTTTTTTGATGGTAATTTAGAAATTCCTTCAAAATATTCTGAAATATTTCCCGGAGACAAAATAATAGTTCAATTAAATATTTTTGATTTAATTTCAGGTGGGGAAATTCAAGAAGGATTTGGTTCTTCTTCTGTAGATATTAATTATAATGTTCATGATTTACATGGAAATACAATAATTTCTGAAAATGAAAATTTTGTTATTGATAGTCAAGTTAAAATGACTAAAACAATAATATTTCCAAAAGATATTGAAACAGGGCAATATGTTTTTAGTGCTGTTATTAACTATAAATCTTCAGTTGGGATTGCAACAGAATTATTTAAAATTTCTGAAAAAGAATCAAAATCAATAGCAGATTTATTTAAAGAAAATGATTTTGGATTTGTTTTTATTTTAATTTTCATTGGATTTATTTTTCTAATTTTAATTTTATTCTTTGTCTATATAATTCATGACAGAGATAAACTAACTTTAAAATTAAGAGAATATAATGCTCAAGAATTGCAAAGGCAAAAATCCCTATTGACAGCACAAGCTAAAATAGTAAAAAAGAAAAAAAGAAAAAGTGTAAAAAAGATTAAGAAAGAAGTAAGAGAGAAAATAAAGAAAATAAAGAAAAAACATAAAGAAAGAATTAAAGAATTTAAGAGGTTGAAAAAGAAGGGAGAAACTACTGAAATGAAAAGAAAACTTAAAGAATGGGAAAAGAAAGGATACAATACAATGGCTTTCAAATATAAGTTAAATGGCCTTAGTGTTAATGAAATGAATAATCTTATGGATAAATGGAAAAAGAAATATAAATCAAACTAACCAAAGAATATAAAAATAAAATATCCATAATATAAAAAGAGGTCAAATGGCAAAAAAGAGTGTGAGAAAAATTTCTAAGAAAGGTAATGTAAAAAAAGAATTTGTAAATTTTGCAGATAAAATTTCTAAACTTGAATCTTTAAGGCATGAATTAGATACTTTAGATACAAGGGGTTTTAAAACTGAAGTTAAATTAATAAGATCTAAATTAAGAGATGTTAATGCTATTCCTGAAATTAAAAGAGATATTGATTCTTTAAGATTAAAAATTAAGCGTAATTTATCTAAGGGTGTTCTAAAAAGTAAAATCGCCAAAAAATTACTTGAACAATCTAGTAATCTGCAGGAAGATAGAAAACTTATGAAAAGAAAAATTGCTGAACTTGAAGGGAATCTTACTAAAAAAAGACAGATTTCTAAGAAAGAATTTGGAATTGCTAAAGAATTGCTTAAAAAAAGTAGTAGTTTGCAAAGAAATAGACAAGGTTTTCTAAAAGATAAAATTATTGAACTTGAAGAAAAAGTTTCTAGAAAAAGAAGACTTTCAGAAAAAGAGATTGAAGATAAAAGATTAATGGAAGAAAAGATTGCAGAACTTGA
>CAYFIZ010000068.1:0-2193 GCA_964343325.1 Candidatus Woesearchaeota archaeon | reverse complement strand
CTCTCTTGCGACCAATACCCTGATCCAGCTTTCACTTCTCTCACTGGCCCCTTCCGGCCTCCCACTTCTATCCTTATCTGCGCTCCAACTCCTTTCCGATTCCTAGCTGGCCCTTTTAATCTCACCCTCAACCCGGGCTTGCCTCTCACATTCCGATACAACTTCGTCTGCGCTCCATTTTGGCTCACTACCAAATCTATCCTTCCGTCTCCATCGTAATCTCCCAAGGCGCATCCCCTCTGCTCTCCATACACCTTCACTCCGCTCTTCTCTCCTGACACAACTTCCAATCCTCCTTTGCCGTCTCCCTTCAACCACATCCCTCTGCCCCCATCACTCCGGCTGCCCTCGGGATTTACCGCGTAAAAATTCTGACTCACAAACACATCCTCATTTCCATCCCCATCGTAATCTCCAACGCTCACTCCATAACCCGGTGTCCATTGCGCTTCTGTCGGTAACGCCTTGGCTTCAAATCTTCCTCCTCGGTTGATGAACATCATCGATTCCAGTGTGTTGACTTCCAGCACTTGGGCTTTCTTCAGCGCTTCTCCGAATATTTCCTCCACACTGCCCTCTCCATACTCCCGGTAACTCTTTATCCTTTCCCCGACATACGGCACCGATCTTTTCACCGTTTTTAGTCCCCTCACTGGAACCTCTTTTTCCAACTCCTCATCGTAATAACTTTCCACGATCTCCTCCACTCCATTCCCATCCATATCTCCGTAATACATCTTCAATGGCCGCTCCCGGCTCGCTCGATATTGGCTGTTTAATCCCCAATTGGTTGCTATGATCTCCAGCTTCCCATCTCCATTCAAATCCCCGGTCGTCACTCCGTTCCACCATCCTTTGTATTCGGCCAGTCCCAGTTCTTGGGTCATCTCTTTGAACTTCCCTCTCTCATTCTTGAACACCCTTACCGGCCCCCATCCACAGGCCACTATCAATTCCGAATACCCATCCCCATCCAAATCGCTCAATACCGCTCCACTGACCATTCCCAATTCCTCCCATTCCTGCATCACTTCGAACCTGCCACCTTCATTCTTCATCATCATCGATTTGCCACTCTTCCCATACTTGCCCGCTACAGTTCGCCCTCCCACAAACAGGTCCAAATCTCCGTCTCCGTCCACATCTCCCATCGCCAAGGGCCCGGCGCTTGCCTTTTGTCCCAGAATGCTATCTTCCACCGCTTTGCGGTTCATGTCATAAATCCGGATCCACCCCCCGAATGCCAATCCGTCCTCATAGTTGCTCGAACCCGCCACGATGCTCTTTCCCATTCCTAACACCGTCGTCTGATCCCTAGTCACCGGCCGACTTACCGGCGATCCATTCACGGCCACGAACCCCCCCTTCCCATCATTCCGATACACTCCCAACCTTCCTCCACGTCCGCTTCCCACGATCAAATCTTCCCATCCATCTCCATCATAATCATGCCAGCTCACCCCGGGTCCCAGCTGACTCAATCGGCGTGGCAACAACGGTTGCCTCCCAAAATCATCAAACACCTCCTCCACATGCCGATGCCCCAGCAATTCACTCACGTCTTCAAAATAGATTCCTTCCGATTTCCGACTTCCGATTTCCGATTTCTGATTTACTTCTGTGGCTCCTGCTTCTTCGATCTCATAGAGCCGGTTGCCTTTGGCTCCTTCTACCACGCTCACTTTTCCACTCCGCCATTTCACTTCGATCGTTAATCGAGATTCCGGACTTCCCGCCGCAAAGACTCTCATCGCCTGGTCCCCGCTCAGATACCTCCCTCCGCTGATCATTTCCTGGCTCTGTTCCCCCGGCCCCCCACTTACTCGAATCTTGGCTCCTATCCCTTCTCGGTTTCCTCCTTCCCCTTTCAATCTCACCGCCACGCGCGCTCCCGATCCTTCATTTCGATACACACCCGCAACCCCGTTCAAATTGTTCATCACCACATCCATGTCCCCGTCATTGTCCAGATCCCCCAAGGCCATGCCGTGCGAAACACCCGGAGTGTCTATTCCCCACGTTTCGCTAGCATCTTCGAAAGTCAAATTTCCTCGGTTCCGAAACGCCACGTTGGGAGCATCAAGTCTGGAAAACATCTTCTTCAACATCAACTGCTGAGCAATCGTTAACGGTTTCGCCGCTTTCATCGCTTCCGCACGCGCTCGCACATCAGCATCCATCATCTCCAGTTCG
>CAYFIZ010000067.1:0-2194 GCA_964343325.1 Candidatus Woesearchaeota archaeon | reverse complement strand
TGTTATCCTTATTTTTGTTTATCATTATCATCACTACTATAAGATACCAATTCTGTAGTTAACCATCAATACAGAGTTGTTTATTACTAGGGATAACATTAATCACTAACTCTCATTACTCTATATCCTTCATAACAAGTATCATCACCATCGATGTCTATGTCTCCCCAAGAGATAAACCATTTAGATTCATCTTTGAATAGATGTCTCTTCATTAACTTCATTAACAAAACATCTATCTTTGATTCAGGTACTAGTTCTAATCGATTTGAGAATCTTCCCATTTGTGTTTTCATTATTTTATTTCCTTTATTTTGTTTATCATTTCAATCACTACTATAATGTAATCATTCTAAAATAAATCATCAATTAGAGGTCAACAAATACTAGGGATAACTTTTAGGATTGGTTTATATTTTGAGGTTAATTAAAAGGAGATATTTATGAGTAAAGGTGTTGATAGGACATATTCTACAGAATTGAGTTCACAGAGGTTTAAGAAGTATGGACAGAGACAACTGAAAACAATTGAGGAAGGTAGTAAAGTTCTCAAAGAAACTGAAGGTATGGATATAAAGGAAATTGTTAAGAAACACAAAGAGGGAATCAATCAAGTAGATATTACTACAAGAAGTAAGATTTCATTATTTAATAAATTAAAGAGGGAAGAAAGAGAAACAATGTCTCTTCTGATGGGTGAGATTGATAAACTTGAAAATACAAAATCAAATATCAGAAATCTAAAGAAGACCTTATACAGAATTCATATGGATATCAAAAGAGGTTATGATGATGATGTTCATATCAGTATGTCCTTTGTCTGTAAGAAGTCTAAAGGTATACCATATATAAAATGTAGAGTGTGGTGGGATGGTGTTTCTGAAGGAACTGGTGGTCAAAGAGAAGTTCAAGTTGGTTCAATACCTAAAATCATCGATACATTTAATGAACACATTGGGAATAAAGAAGAAGGTTTCCCAAAGAGAAAACTTTCTGATGACCTTAAAGAATTATCGTGGGATGAGTTTAAAGAGAATAAAAAACTAATGAAACTTCTCCGTATGATTAGTAAACCATTATTCAGAAAATATCTCATTTCAAAATTACTATCTAGAAGAACTTTAGGTTACAGAATTAGAACTAAAGATTCGGTGGGAGTTAGTAAACATTTAGACACAAGTCTAATAGTTAAAGAGGTAAACCACTTAACTAAAGAAGAGAAAATACAATTTCTTAAAGACCAAGAAGAACATAAACAGACAAAATGGTATAAGACATTGAAGATTGGTAAAAGTTATTAATGAATATAAATGAATAATACTAATGACAGGAGATACTTAAAATCCCTCCATATTTAGTGTTTTCTGTTAATTTCTAATAATATCTGATACAATACTCATCAGGTCGAGAAAGTCTTCTTAAAACTTAAATTTGTAATACTAACAAAATACTCTTAAATTAGTAATACAATGAAACTACCAAATTCCTTATCCAAGAAACTTGATATTCTTATCAATAAGAGAGATAAAGTTCAAGATAAGTATTCTGTCATTAAGAAGGATTTAGATACTCTGAATGATGATATTAACTATCTCAAAGAACTGTCAGATATCAAACCTCAAATACTATATAATCAAGGTAGAGATAAGAAATATATCTATGGTCAGATATATTGGTATTCAGATGGTTATAATAGTAAGAAGAAGTCTTACAGATTCTTAATAGGTAAGATGTCTGATAAGAAATCTCGTAAGTATCTTTCAGAAGAGTCTATCAGAATATTCCTTACTAAAGTTATCCCTAGTATATAGTAGTCTAACATATAGTTCTAACGTATCCTGTTGTATATTGTAATAGAGATACTAGTGAATAATTATTATATATTGAAATGTTAGTATCAAAATGTGTGTCAGTAAGACTCAATATATAGAATCGTTTTTTGAAATCGAAAAACCGAATCAAGATTGGAAACTCTGAATGTCAAAGTTTGAATATTCAGAAATAATTGGTTGGTTAAGGAGTTCTTCTTTGACTCTCAACTTTCTCCAAATGTTAGAAACTAATGGGGGATAGAAATCGTGTCCTTGATGACTCTTCATTCCCATCTCATTTAACTTCTTTGATATTTTCCTATATCCCAAACCTTGATGTTTTAGTTTAGAAATAGTATTGTGTAACTTTAAGTGTGAGTCAT
>CAYFIZ010000066.1:0-2196 GCA_964343325.1 Candidatus Woesearchaeota archaeon | reverse complement strand
ATTATTAAACTTCCTCCTAGACTTATAACAATCACCTTTTTCATAAAATAAATAAAGATAAAGGATTTTTATAAGTTTTGAATTGAGTTTAAATTCTGTTATGTCTTCCGAAGAATGATGGTGAAAAAGTTAGGGTGTTATTAATATTAACTTTTAAGTAGTAATAAAATAGAAAGATTTATAAAAAGATGTTTTATTATTAAATTATGAGTAAAGGAATGGTAAGCACTACAGAAAAATTGAATTTAAGAGAATTTAAATTAACAGAAGATGTTTTTGCAACACTTAGAAGAGAATATGGGGAATTTCCAGTTGATGTTTTAGACAATTCTCTTGATTTGACGCAATTTGATGAGGCAACAAGACAAAGAATTATTACAGATATTGATTTACATAGAAGATTTCCAAATCTACCTTTAGAAAATTTATGTTCTACTTTTGGAAATTTTGAACCTGAATTAGATTCTCAAAGAGATCTATTAGAATCTGCTAGAAAATTGGCCAATTATGATAAAAGAAAAAAACCTGCTGGTGTTTGGGTTTATGGAACACCTGGTTTGGGAAAAACCCATATAGGTATTGGATTTATGAAAGAATTAATGAATAAAAGAAATAATGTTGAGTTTATGCAATTTCCAAATATTATCCCTACTGAACCTTATAAATATAGGACTAAAAAATCTGCAGCATCTTTTATTGATGAAGTAAATAGTTTAAGGGATGTGGAATTGAAAGCTATTTTTTTAGAGATTCTTTTAACTACTTATAATACAAATGGAAGAATGTATGTTGCATCAAATATTACTCCTGAAGCAGTTATTAATTCAGGGATCTCCGGCTCATCAGGTGGAAGTTATAGATATATTGATAGAATTAGACATATGTTCAAGATTATAAAAGTTGAAGGAGATACTCATAGAAAAAAAGCAGAGTGGTTGGATGAGTAATTTTATCTCACAGTAAACAACTTATCATCTAAAAGAAACCCGCTGGTTTCTTTTTAACTTCCTCGAATCACTGAACGACGATTTCCAATTGCCTCCGATGAAATCGTAAGACGACAAATTTATTTTATGGTGAAAAGTTTGTCGTCATTAAGATTAAAAATCCCAAGTCTTACTCCTGAATCAAGCCAGCCATGAGCATAATTTAAAGCTGCAAAAGAATTTACAAAATCTTTTTTTTCTTCAAAATATTTTGCATCAGAAAGATAATTTGAGACCATTTCAATTATTTCTTTTGCTTCTTTATTTTTAGATTTAACAATATTTTTCCTTGCTTCTTTCAAAGCTTTTGAAGTTAATTTAGAATATTTCTCTAGTTTTTCTTTGGTTATTTTGTCTTTCATTTTGTTTTTAATAAAAAGAAACTTTTAAATATAATGTTCTTCTTTTGATAAATATTAAAGTAAAGTTTTTTATTCAAAAAAACTTTGCATTAATTCGCTTGCAATAATTAAAGCGAAATCAAATTAAAGAGGTAAAATGAAAAAAATATTTGTTGTATTGTTTATTATTGGAATTTTTTTAACAATTTCAGGAGTTTTTGCTCAGACAGATTTCTCTGGAGAATTAGATGATTTTATAAAAAAAGTTGCAGAAAAAAAAGGAATTGATGAAACAGGAATCACTGATGTAACAGAAGTTGATTTTAGTGATCTTCCTGGCGAAGTAAAAATAGAAAATATTGATGATACAAATATTGCTCTTTACAAGATTGATTCTGATAATAATAAGTCAACTTTTATAATTACATATTCAGATAAAGGCTTTAAAAAAATTCTAACTCAAGATTATTACACAACTTCTTTATTGCATTTTGGTATTGGAGAAGAAATGGATGACTCTGTATTTTTGAAGACAAATACCGGAGTTTCAGGAGATTTAAATAAAGGTTATGTAATGTTAAGAAAAGGAAGCATTACAGGAATTTCAACAAATCTTGAAGTTATTCAAGGTAGTGGAGAAATTCAAATAATAATTTATAAAAACAATGAGAGAATTGGATTTGGGAATTTAGTTGATATTTCAGATTCGGGAATAAAAAAAGATTATGATATTCAGTCAAGAGATATAGTAGAGTTTGAGCCAGGAGATACTATATCCGTTTATGTAAATGTTCAAGGAGAAATTACATGGAAAGATGCAATAACAGTAATTGAAATTTCAACTTTAGGAAATTAAAAAGATTTTTAAA
>CAYFIZ010000065.1:0-2265 GCA_964343325.1 Candidatus Woesearchaeota archaeon | reverse complement strand
AAACAATTCCAAGAATTGTTGTTCCTGTTTTCAAAATTGAATTTTTTAATTCAGCATCCATTTTTATTTTAAGTTAATAATTAATCAGAATCAATTCATATCAATTAAGATTAAAGGGTATTTGCGTTTTATAAAACTTTTGGTCTAAATTTGTCATTTTTTATTTTCCTATTCAACAACTGAAATCCCATTTTCTTTTTTAAATTTTATAACATTTTCGACAAAGCCTTCTATTTTTTGTTCATGGCTTACAATTATTAGTTGATTCACATTTAATTGAAGCAAAACATCTATCATTTTGTCAAGTTGCTGTTCTGAGAAACCATCTGTCGGCTCGTCCAAAACAACAATATCTTTTGTTTTTATATTGCTCAATAAAGAATTAATTACTTGATTTAAAGCAAGTCTGTAGGCAAGTGCAACAGCTGTCCTTTCCCCACCTGAAAGATAAGAATAATTAATTTCATAATCTTGTTGCTTGAGTATTGGGGTAAAATCTTCGCTAATTGTAACATCAAAAGAATCAGAAACAAGCATTGAAAACCATTCTACAAATAATTTTGAAAATTCTGACTTAAGCTTAAGCATAATATTTTTTTCAATAAATGAAATTAATGTCATAAATTTCTGGGAAAGCCAATTTTCAAGCTCTATTAAATAAAAAAGCTGTTTTTTTACTTCTTCTATTTTTTTTATTTTTTCTTTTAACTCTTCAATTTGTCTAGAAAAAACTTGAATTTCTTTTTTTAATTCAATAACTTTTATCTCTACAAGTTTTTCTTGTTTCAAAGATTCTTCTAAAGATTTTTGCATTTCTTCAAAAATTTCATCAAATTTACTTAATTCCATAAGAGAATTATTCAAAGTTTCAATTAATAAATTCAAAGTTTCAATTTCTTTTGTTAAAGATAAATTTGAATCTTCAATTACTTGTTTTTGTGTCTGTTTTTCTTTAACCCCTTGAAATTTAATTTTTAAAATATTTAATTCTTGTATTCTTTTTTCAATTAGATTTATTTCATTTTCAAATTTTTTTAGATTTTCCAAAGAATTTTGCTTTTCTAAATTCAAAGATTCAATTTTTTTTAGATTTTCAGAAGTTTCTGATTCAATTTTAATAAAAATATTATTTTTATAAGAAGAATCGACTTCCTGAAGACAAGTTGGGCAAGTTTCAATATGATTTATTCTATTTTTTATACTTTCATTCTCATTATTTTTTATATTTAGAGAATTTATTTTTGCAGAAATCTCAAAAACATTTTCATTAATTTTTTCTTTTTCTTTTTTCTTTAAAACAAGTTCATTTTCAAATTTTAAAACTTCTGATTCATCAAATTTTAAATCATGCAATTCTTTTATTTGAATCTCTAACAATTCAATTGCCTTTAAATTACTTGAAATAAATTCTTTCTTATTTGAAGAAATCATTTTTGTTTTTTCAATTTCCTGCTGAATTTTTGTTTTTTCTTCAATTTTCCCAGAAATTTTTTCTTTTTCTTCCTGAATTTTTTTTCTTTCTTCTGTTCTAATAAAAAATTCTTTTTCAAGGGAATCTAAATTATAATTTTTTTCTTTGAGCTCATTTTCTTTTGTTAAAAGATTTATTTTATCCTCATCAAGATTTAGAATAACTCCTTCCTTTACTCTTTTTTCTTCTCTAATCTTTGATGTTAATATTGAAGCATTTTCAAGAATTTTTTTGTATTTCTCTATTCCAAAAATATGCCTTAAGGTATTTATTCTTGTTTCAGAATCCTGCAAAATAATCTGCTTCATTTCTTCTTGAGGTGTATAAACTGTAAATTTGTATAGTAAATTTTGTTTTTTCGAAAATTCTTTTGGATAATTTAAAAGTTCAAGAACAATATATTTAAGTTCCATAACAGAGATTTCTTTTTTCTCTCCATTAATAATTATTGAACAATAATCTTGGGAAACTGTTTTTTTCCTCTTTAATGTTCTCTCAATCATAATTTCTTTTCCATTAATTTCAAATTCCATTATCACACCTCCTGAATCTTTTCCATTTCTCAATAAAGAAGAACCTCTTTGTCCTGGCTGTAATCCAAATAAGGCAAACTCTATTCCTAAAAGAATAGAAGTTTTTCCAGAACCAATATCCCCTGAAAGTAATGTAGAACCTTTTGAAAACAAAATTTCTTGATTTTCATAGCTTCTTATATTGTTTAAAATTATTTTTTTTAGTTTCATTTCATAATAAAAGAAGCATTGCTTAAAAGAATTTATATAAAAATAATTGTG
>CAYFIZ010000064.1:0-2346 GCA_964343325.1 Candidatus Woesearchaeota archaeon | reverse complement strand
GTGGTGCTTGCATACGCAAAGGGTGACTTCATGTTGCCGAAGCCGAAGACGAGTGATGTAGGTCTGAAGTATGTAAAAAACGCACCCAGCTTCCTGCCCGTTAAGAACCTCTTTTGTACCATAAAAGAGGTTCCGAAACCCTACACCGCCGAATCAATCGGCACATTCCTTGGCTGGATGCAACCGGGTGGTCAGGTTTCTCAGCGTGTCTACAACGCCCTGTCCGTGCTGGAAGCCGTGGAAGCATGAAGAGAAACTCCTTCAGAGTTAGAACTTCCCAAAGCAGTTGTTGACGGCGGTTCAAAAGTGCGGCGCGGGGCGGCCGAATTTTGCAGCGCGGGGTGAGTAAAGGTCTCCTTGGGAAGTGGTTGGTGTCGCGGAGTGATTTGCGGGGATACTCAGCGACCACCTCGCCTTCGCGTGGCTTCTTTGAGGCGGTAACTCTCGCCCTTGGTCTCCAGAATATGAGGCCCTGTAAGAAACATTGTGTCAGCTAGCAGAAATGGGTACTCTACGTAACCCTTTTTCTGGATAGGAGACTGACACATGGATGTTTCGTTACGATCACGGGCCGAACAGCTAGCAGGTGAAATCGCCAGCCAGGCCGAGACGGCTGAGGACCTCAATGGGCTGATGCGGTTGATGATGAAATCCGCCCTGGAGCGGATGTTGGATACGGAGATGGACGTCCACTTGGGCAGAAAGGCTCTGACGGTGGACGCCGATGAGACGCCTGCCGAGAGGCCGGCATCCACGGAACCCTCGTCGCCGGCGGGCCCGGCGAAACGGCCGTCGAACCGTCGCAATGGGCGTTCTCGCAAGACGGTTCGTGGCGACCTGGGCGAGTTGACCATCGCCACGCCGCGTGATCGGGCCGGCACATTCGAGCCGCAATTGATCGGCAAACACCAGCGGCGTCTGCCGGGGTTCGACGAAAAAATCCTCGCGCTATATGCCAAGGGGATGACCACCCGCGATATTCAAGAGATCGTGCGTGAGCTGTACGACGTCGAGGTCTCCGCCACGCTGGTTTCGGAAATCACCGCCGACCTCGACGCCGAGGTGACCGCCTGGCGGACACGGCCGCTGGAGGCGGTGTGGCCGATAGTGTATTTCGACGGCATCGTGGTACATGTGCGGGGTGCCAGCGGAAGGGTTTCGCAACACACGGTTTACGTCGCGATCGGCGTCAATCTCGAAGGCCACAAGGAGCTACTCGGTCTGTGGCTCGGCCAGACCGAAGGGGCCAAGTTCTGGCTGGCGTGCTTGACCGACCTGAAGAACCGCGGGCTGTGTGATATTTTCGTGGCGTGCATCGACGGCTTGTCCGGTTTTGCTGAAGCGATCCACGCGGCCTATCCCCAGACCAGCGTGCAGTTGTGCATCGTGCACCTGGTGCGTGCGGCGCTGCGTTACGTGAGCACCCAGGACAGCAGAGCGGTGACCGCGGACCTGAAGAAGATCTATCAGGCGGCGACTGTCGTCGAGGCCGAGCAAGCACTGGAGGATTTCGCTCAAGCGTGGGACGCGAAGTATCCGACAATCGCAAAGATGTGGCGTGCCAAGTGGACCGACATCATCACGATCTTCGATTTTCCGGCAGCGATCCGCCGAGCGATCTACACCACCAACGCGATCGAATCAGTGAACAGCGTGATCCGCAAGTTCACGCGGAACCGCAAGATCTACCCCAACGAAGAATCCGCATTGAAGATCATGTACATGGCGATTCACGAGGCGTCCAAGAGATGGACCATGCCGATTCGACACTGGAAGCAGGCACTGAACCACTTCGCCATCCTGTACGAGGGCCGCATGCCCGAACAACTGAGCAAATAACGTGCCCCGCTTGCCTGACACAGAAGTTCTCACAGGCCCGGACGCCCGCCTATCGAACGCGAAATCCGTGAGCTGATTCGCCGTATGTCCGGGGAGAACCCAACTTGGGGCGCACCCAGAATCCTCTCAGAACTACTTCTGCTGGGCCACAACGTTGCCGAACAGACCGTCGCCAAGTACATGGTGCGGCTAAGAAAGCCGCCTTCTCAGACCTGGCGGACGTTTCTTGACAATCACGTTTCCGACATCGCCGCCTGTGACTTCTTCACGGTTCCCACAGTCACGTTTCGCGTCCTGTACGTCTTCATCGTTCTCCGCCATGACCGGCGGCGCGTCGTTCACTTCCGCGTGACCACCAATCCCTACGCCGAACGGACCGCCCAGCAAATCGTCGATGCGTTCCCGTACGAGACGGCCCCCCGTTTTCTGATCCGCGATCGCGACGGCGTCTACGGGGACTGCTTCAAGGAGCGAGTCGAAGGCATGGGTATTGACGAAGTCCTCATC
>CAYFIZ010000063.1:0-2348 GCA_964343325.1 Candidatus Woesearchaeota archaeon | reverse complement strand
TAAGGTTTATAAAGTAAAAATTATTAAAATTTTAACCTGCAAGTTAACGCGGTAGCGGGAAATTGATATTTCTCGTTTAATCTAAGATGAAATCAAAAACAAAAATAGATAAGCAAATAAAAAAGAAAACGAGCAAAGAACTAGTGGAAACAATAATAAATTTGAAAAAGCACGATAAATGGCTTGATGTTGCAAGAATTCTTTCAGGTTCAAGAAAAAATATGGTGAATTTTAATCTTGAAAAAATAAATAACAAAACAAATGAAGGGGAGATTGTTATAATTCCTGGAAAAGTTCTTTCTCAAGGAGAGATAAATAAAAAAATAAAAATAATTGCATTTGGATTTTCAGAAAAAGCAAAAGAAAAATTATCAAAATCAAAAATAGAATTTTCATCAATCAATAAAGAAATTAAAATAAATCCAACAGCAAAAGGAATTAAAATTTTAAAAAATGGTTAAAATAATTGATGGGAAAAATACTGTTTTAGGAAGGTTGGCAAGTTTTGCAGCAAAAGAAGCTATAAGAGGGGAAGAAATTGTTGTTCTGAATTGTGAGCAAGTTATTATAACAGGGAATAAAAAAAACATTAAAGAAAATTTTGAAAAGAAAAGAGAGAAAATTGGGAGTGGTCAAAAAGGACCAAAATATTCAAGGCTAAATGATAGAATAGTTAAAAGAGCTATAAGAGGTATGCTTCCAAATCATAGGAAAGGAAGAGGAAAAGAAATATTTAAAAAAATAAAATGTTATATTGGAGTTCCGAAAGAATTTCAAGATTCTAAAAAGATAAAATTAAAATTAAAAAGCAAAAATAAATTTATTATGATAAAAGAAATTTAAAATGGTTAAAATAATTAAATCTGGAAAAAGAAAAACTGCAATTGCGCGAGCTGTTCTTACAAAAGGTTCTGGAAAAATTAGTGTAAACAAAAAAGATTATAGAATATTACATCTTTTTAACAGATTGAAAATTGAAGAGCCATTAAAAATTGCTGAAAAAGTTCTTGGAAAAATAAATTTTGATGTTTCAATTAATGTAAAAGGTGGTGGAGAAAAAGGTCAGATTGAAGCTGCAAGACTTGCATTAGCAAGGGCAATAAATGAATTTTCAAAATCTAAGGAATTAACAGAAATGTTTTTGAGTTATGATAGAAATCTTTTAGTTGCAGACGTAAGAAGAAAAGAAATGTATAAGCCAGGAGATTCAAAGGCTAGAAGTAAAAGACAAAGTTCTAAGAGATAGTTTTATAATATATTTTTTCCTTGTTTGAAAATGAATGAAAGAAAAGAAATTTTTATAAGAATTCTTGTATTGATTATTTCAGGGATAATTCTTGCAGTTTGGAGATGGTTGGTGATTATTTTTGTAATGGTTAATTTGGTTTATACCTTATTTAAAGGAAAAAGGCATAAAGAAATTGCAGAGTTAAGTGAAATATGGAATACTCAATTTTATATTTATCAAAGATATATAATACTTCAGTCAAATAGACGTCCTTTCCCATTTGGAAAAATTGCTAAAAGTATAAGTGGACATGATTTAAGACCTGCACATCATTTTAAAAAAAAGAAAGTGTAAGTAAGTTTGAAAGAAGATAGAAAAATTTAAATATATTATTTTTTATTATATAAAGTAGTATGGAAACTACAATTGATTCTTTTGATGAATTTCTAGAACGATTTTATGGAAATGATAAAGAAGGTCTTAAAAGAGCAAAAAACCCAATAATTTCAGATTATCAACAAAGATTAATAGATGGCGGATGGAAATTTATCACTAATGAAATTGCAACAAATTATCATATTGGACTTGATCTTCCTTCTGAACCTTTAAAAGTTTCTTTAAGAAGAATGAAAGAAGATTTTGAAACAAGAATTTGTCCTGGAAAAAGAATTCAATTCTTTAGACCTTACAATACTTCTGGGGAAAGAATTCTTCGCCCTTCTAGAGATAAATTTTTTAGAAAAGATGTTGTAATGGTTGCTGTTTATGCTAAAGATAGAGAAAGAAAAACTCACTTCTTTGATTTATTTCGAACATTGTGGGAAAAGTATGGGTAAAATTTTACGAAAATTATTGGAAAATCCTTTGAACAACTAATCTTTCTTACCAATACCTAATTTCTCTAATTTATTCTGAACATGATTAAATAAAGTTGAAGAAATTAAAGATTGATGAACCCCCGTATATGTTTGTTTGTCAAATTTCACTTTTCCTAAATAGGTTTGGTTTGTTAATATTTTTTTAAGCCCATTTACAGAAAAGCCATATTTTTTTGCTAATTTTGTCAAACTTATATTTTTATTTAAAAAATCCTGAAAAACTTCTTGAACTTGATAAGAAT
>CAYFIZ010000062.1:0-2352 GCA_964343325.1 Candidatus Woesearchaeota archaeon | reverse complement strand
TTATCCTGAATTTTTTAGCAATTTTCTTTCTTATAAGCTATGCAAATTTATCAGTAGTTTATGGGGTAGCAGGAGCAACAATTATTAGCAGATATTTCTATATGTTTGGCTTGATTTTAATGAAAAATAAATAAAATTTTTATAGAGATTTAATTTGTTTTATATTTTTTATTCCTTTTAGAAGATATTTTGGATTTTCATAAATTGTTTCAATTTCATTCAAAATAAAATACATTTTAATATTTTTACGAACTTTTTCAGGATATAGATTTAATAATTTATATAAGGATTTATTTTTAAAATAAATGCTTTCTCTTTTAAAAAAATTAATTAAGTCATCAGTTATTGTCGAAATTTTAGGTTCCCAGTCTGTAAAAATATAGGAATTATCTTTTAATAAAATTTGTTCTATATCAAAATCCCCATGAATATTAACTAATAAAATCTTTTGATTTGTTTTTTTGAGATTTTGAAGAACTTCAAATAAAAATTTATTTTTGATTTGTTTTTTATGTAGTTTTTTATTTAAATTTTCAACATATTGTTTTAGAGAAACTTCCTTAATTTTCATTTTTGAGTAAAATTTTATAAGTTTCTCAAAAATTTTTATTTGAATTATTTTTTTTGGTTTTTTTAATAATTCTTCTTCAGAAAAAACAGGATTTTGAGAAATTAAGTTAATTTTTGGAGAAATTTCAGAAGCAAAATTTTTCTGAAATTTTTTTGATTTGAGAAATTCAGCAAATTGTTCATTTTTTAATGGAAAAGATAAAATTTTTTTACGATTAAAATTAAAAATTTTTATCTGACCTCCTACAAAAACTAATCCCCCTACATTTGAATTAAGATAAATTTTTTTTAAAAATATCTGAAGGATATTAATTTTAATTAAAAAAAAAATTATTTTTTTCTTAAAACTATTAAATTTTTGTTCCATAAATTTTAAAGATTCAACATTATCCTTTTCAAAATAAATTTCTCTTTTATGTTTTTTATGTGTCAAAACATAAAATATTTTTTTATTAATATTTTTTTGAGGTGCTTGATGAAAACATTTTTTAACAATTTGTTCAAACATATTATTTTTTTATTTTAAAAAAAATCATATGAAAAAGATTTTTTGGCAAAATTTTTCTAAATTTATTTTTTAGGTTAAATATTGAATATAAAAAACTATTTTTTATTGGAAAATCAGAAAGTTTTTCTATTTTGTGATTTTTATCTCCAATAATTTTTTTTATATCTGAAATAGATAGTTTATGAATTCCTTCTGTTTTTTTAATTTTGAGAAATTTTTTAATTTTTTCATAAATAAAATTTTTATTTAAAACATCAAAAATAATTATTCCATTTTTTTTTGTTACTCTAAACATTTCTTTGATTATTTTTTCTTGATTTTCTTTTGGGATATGCCATAATAAGTGATAAGTATAAACTAAATCAAATTCGTTATCTTTGAAAGGCAATTTTGATGCATCTGCAATTTTAATTTTAACTCTTTTTTCAATATTTATTTTTTTTGCCTTTTCTTTTAGTAAATTAGTCATTTCTTTGGAAGAATCTACCCCAAAATATTCTATGTCTTTTCTTACAGAAAAAACTTCTGGAAGCATTCTTCCTGTACCGCAAGCAATATCTAAAATTTTTATATTTTTAGAAGAAATACCTAAAATAGCTTTTTTAAGAAAATTAGATTCAATTTTATGTTTATATTTTTGAAAAGAATATATATTTCTTTTGTTATCAAAAGTTTTCGCAATATCCTTTTTTTGATATATTTTAATTATTTCTTTTGTGTGCGTCATCTTATTTTTAGACTCATTAATCTTTTATATTCTTTTATAGCTGATTCTGCGATTTTTTCATAATCATATTTTTTTACAATTTTTATAGATTCTTCCCCCATCTTTTTTATCTTTTTGTTTTTGTAAATTTTTAAAACAGCATCTTTTATACCATTTGGATTTTTAAAACCAACAACATAACCATTTATCCCATCTTTAACTAGGTAAGGTTGAGCAGAACTAACTATTGGAAGTCCACAAGCCATTGCTTCTTGAATGGTAATCATAAAGTCTTCAGATAATGTAGCTGCAACAAAAATGTCTGAAGAAAAATAATAATCATAAAGAATTTCTTCAGGAACATTTTTTCTATGAAAGAAATCTTTTTCATTTACTAAACCTTTTCTTTTAACTAGGTCAAACATTTGTGGTTCAAGAATTCCTTTACCAACCATCAAAAGCTTAGCATTTGGAATATCTTTCTTTAACATTGCAAATCCATTTATTATATCCTCTACACCTTTATCAGGAGCAATTTGAGAAACACTGAGAATAAGAAGATCGTCTT
>CAYFIZ010000061.1:0-2377 GCA_964343325.1 Candidatus Woesearchaeota archaeon | reverse complement strand
ACGAAGTAAAAATTGATTTTTAGTGCAACGATGCCGTAGGCAAAAAATCAAAGTTTTTGAGAATGCCGTTTGTATCAATTTAGAAATAATATTTTTTGGGTGGGCTATGTATTAGAGAGACACGCGCTTTTTTTGCTTTTTTTTAGAAAAAAGAAGATGGGGATTTCCGTCTTTTTGCTTCTTTTCTTAAAAGAAGGTTTTGGAAGGCTGTTTATCCAAATAAATTCTTAAACCAATTCATAATTTTTTGCCAGAAACCACTACTTATACATTGACTATCAATACATAAGTTTGAAGAACATTCAAAATTATTTTCACAAGTTAAATCTGCTTCTAATTGAGAAGTAAAAATTTTACTTTCAGAACAATATTCTCCGCTTTTTCTATATCCTAAAGGATAACAAGTATCGTCTTTTAGACAACCTAAACAAAGACGAGAAATTGTATTTGGATTTTCTTTTTTAACAACTTCGGGAATTTCAATTTTAACAGGACCAGATTCTTCTGTTGGTGTTACTTCTGTTAGAACAGACCATTCAGATTCTCCATTAAAATATTCTAAACTAATAACTCCACATCTTGCGTTTGATGGAATTCTATAAGTTGAAGATTGGTATTCGTTTCCAGAAGCATCTTCAAATTGGATATAAACATCATAATCTAAAGGTAAAGCACTTGATAAGTAATGTTCTGTTGTATATCCACTTTGACCAGGACCATTATATCCTTCTCTATTCTTGTATTTATACATAACATTAAAACTTGTTGCTATGTCTGACTCAATAGAAACATCTGCATTTGGATAAATTTCAAGACTTCCTAAATCAATTGTTTTTTTGCCTGAAACATCTTTTACTTTTTCATCTTCATCAAAAACAGTTTGTCTTAAAGCCATTGAATAAGTATTCTGTAATTTTCCAGAACTCCAAACTTCATAATTCTTTTGAAGAACTATGTAGCCATAATCATAACAATCTTTAAAGAATGTCCATTGAGCACCTATATCACTTTTTCCTGTTTCTGGACCTTCTTTAATTTTGAAATCACTATTAACTGAAAATTCAAAATTTCCGTTTTTATCAGTTAAAACATTAGAAGGGGAAAACTCATAAGCACTCATTAATTGAGCACCTTCAACAGGTTTTCCAGAAAGCTGGTCAATCAATTTTCCTTTGATTGTAATAGAATAAACTCCTGGTTCTGTTGATTGTGATTTTTTACAATTTACAAAAAAACCATTTGTGTTATAAGCAGTTTCTACTTCGCTACATTGGATACCACTAAAAGTTCCAGATAAACCTTGAACTGGACTAAAACCTTCATCTGGAGAAGGTTTAGTAATCTCTATTTTTGGAGTGGGGTAACAAATATTATAAGGGTCGCTATCAGCTTCGATAGTGCAACTTGCAGTTTTTCCATTGTAATTTACATTACAATTTACATCATTATCTAATTTTGTTCCGTAATCAATCTCGCAAACTACTTGCTCTGTTTCTGGTTCTTCTTCGATTACAGGAGAAACACAATTCACAAAGAAATAATTTGTATTGTAAGAAGTTTCTATTTTACTACATTCAACTCCGTTAAATGTTCCTGACAATCCAGGCACAGGACTAAAACCTTCATCTGGAGAGGGTTTGGATATTGAAATTGTAGGCGAAGGATAGCAAATATTATAAGGGTCATTATCCGCTTCAATAACACAGCTTGAACTTGTTCCATTGTAATTTACATTACAAGTTACATCAGAAGTAAGTTGAGAGCCATAATCAATTTCACAGGCAACTTGTTCTGTGCCTGCACCATTTTCTGCAGAAACAAAACTAAACATTAATCCTAAAGATAGGATTAAAAAGATTGGTAACATTTTTGATTTATTCATCTTAACATATATAATAAACGACTCCTTTAAAAACCTTTCGAAAGCTTTGGTACAAATGTTTGGATATTGCACTTTAAAGTCTTTGGTATAAACATTTGTATGAGTAAATACGACGATATGATTTTATCGGTTCTTTCAAAAGACGAGATAAAAAGCACAAATCAAGTTTTAGAAGAACTACAAAAGAAAGCAGATAAAGTAATAAATTGGCACGCACTTTATCGAGTTTTGATGGAACTTAAAGCAAATGGAAGAATTGAAAGGTTGCAGAGTAAAGCAGGTTTTTTCTGGAAGAAAAAATAATTTTGCGGAGCAAAACTAATTGTCCGAAGGACTAAGGAAATCCCCATATAAATCCAAAAACGAAGTTTTTGCTATCTGTCCTGAAAGGACTAAGCGCGTCTCTCCTATTGGGTGGGAGAAAAAATATTATTTCCTATTTCATTTTTTTAACTCTAACTTGTAGGCATTCTCAAAAATTGGAACTAACATCGG
>CAYFIZ010000060.1:0-2414 GCA_964343325.1 Candidatus Woesearchaeota archaeon | reverse complement strand
GGATTTTGAAAACTTTTAAAAACTCTTTTTTTAGATAAATAATATGAGCAAAATTATATATTTAGAAGAAGTAAGAAAGAAAAGAAAAAAAACTCTAGGAAATCCTTTAGTTAGAGACGTTATTGATTTTGGGCATTATGCTGAGAGAAAAAGAGCAAAAGAGATTAAGGATTATGCTAAGAGAGTATGTGATGATTTTTTAGACTTTGATAAACCTTTTTTTCAGTAAGCTATTCTCTTATTAGGGGTATGATAAAATTTAATTTTTGATTATTTTACCAATAATTTTTAAAAAGTAAATCTAAAATTTCCATTATAACTTTTTCCAAATGAAAAAGATTATAAACCAAAATTCTAATTAATTCTAATGGTATTTAAAATAAATATTGCTGAAAAAACAGGAAAGACATTTAAGTTAGAATTAGATGATGAAGGGTTTGTTGGAAAAGAGCTTCATGATAAAATTTCTGGAAAAGAAATTTCTTCTGATTTAGAAGATTATGAATTTGAAATTACAGGGGCAAGTGATAAGGCAGGATTTACAGCAATGAAAGATGTTGAAGGAATTGGATTAAAGAAAGTTTTGTTAAGTTATGGAAAAGCTATGAAAAACAGACCTAAAAAAGAAGGCAAAAAAAAGCGTACTAAACTTAAGCCAAAAGGTTTGCGTTTAAGAAAAACAGTTAGGGGAAAAGTTATTTCTCCAGATATTGTTCAGGTTAATTTAAAGATTTTAAAAGAAGGTGGAAAAAAACTTTCAGAACTTTTTCCAGAGCAGAATAAAGGAAAGGAAGCAAAACCTGTTGAAGAAAAACAAAAAGAAGCAACTACTTCTAAATAACAACATAATAGAAAGGTTTATAAATTAAGATTTTTATAAAATTATATGATAACAGAAGAAAAATCTAATTTAAGAAAAATTGGAGGAACTTTAATAAAAGGTTTATTTGGTTTTGGAGCTATTGCAGGAACTCTTTATTTATTTGCAGATTCTGTTTCAAGAACAAATGATGCAATATATGTTGATTCTAGAAGTTGTTTTGCCGATACAGAACGAGAAGAAGAAAGAATATTTAGAATGAATGAAAGTTATTGTTTAAGGTATAGAGATGATCAAAGATAAAAAGTAAACCTTTTTTAATTAACTTTTTCTAAAATCTTTATGGTTGAAAAACAAATTCCTGAATTAAATGTTGGTATTGTTGGACATATTGATCATGGAAAAACATCTTTGCTAAGTAAGCTTACTGGAAAATTTACAGATACTCATTCAGAAGAATTGAAAAGAGGGATTACAATAAAACTTGGTTATGCAGATATGGTAATTCATAAATGTGGCAATGAATATTCAAATAAAGAAATTAAGGGGAAAAAATGTGAAATTATAAGATATATTAGTTTTATTGATGCACCAGGACATGAAATGCTTATGGCTACAATGCTTTCAGGAGCTGCAATAATTGATACAGCTATTTTAGTTATTGCTGCAAACGAAGGAATAAAACCACAAACACAAGAACATTTTATGGCTTTGCAGGCAAAAAAAATAAAAAATATAATTATAGTTCAAAATAAAGTTGATTTAGTAAGCAAGGAAAAAGCACTTGAAAATTACAAAGAAATTAAAGAATTTGTTAAAGGAACTTTAGCTGAAAATTCCCCAATAATTCCTGTTTCAACATTACAGGAAATTAATATTGAAAAAATAATAGAAGAACTTTCAAAAATTGAGATTTCAAAAAAAGAAGAAAATACAGAACCTATTTTTTTAGTTGCAAGAAGTTTTGATATAAATAAGCCAGGAACAAAAATTTCTGAATTAAGAGGAGGGGTTTTAGGAGGAATTTTGAAAAAAGGAAAATTAAAAGTTGGTGATGAAATTGAAATAAAGCCAGGATTAAGCACAAAAAAAGCACACAAAGAAATTTATCAAACATTAAAAACAAAAATTATTTCTTTGCACAAGGGAAATAAATCAATAAAAGAAGTTACACATGGGGCAAGTATTTCTATTGAAACATCTCTTGATCCATTTTTGACAAAAACAGATTCTTTGACAGGATGTTTAGTTTCAACAAAAGATAATCTTCCTGAGATAACTTATAATATAAAATTAAAATCAAATTTATTTGGCGAGGTTTCTGGAACTTCTGAACATCAAAAAATTGAGCCCATTAAAACAAAAGAAATGTTAATGTTAAGTGTTAATACAACAATTACTGTTGGAAGAGTTGAACAAGTTGATAAAAAAGGAGAAGAAATTGAATTATCTTTGAACATTCCTATTGTTGCATTAAAAGGGGATAATGTGGGAATCGCTAGAAATATTAATACACATTGGAGATTAATAGGTTGGGGCGAGATTATTTAATAGAGGCAAATTGAATAATTAATATCTGCTATTGAATGGTCGA
>CAYFIZ010000059.1:0-2639 GCA_964343325.1 Candidatus Woesearchaeota archaeon | reverse complement strand
CGCTGACAAGTATTGAGCACGTTTTGAACCACTATAAGCAGGATATCAATGAGTGTGTCCTGCAAGCGGTAAAACTGATGGGCAATGAAGCAGACCAGATGCAAATGGCGGTCGTCATCAGTCCGTTGGGAGATTTGGAAGGCACGGGATTTTATCACCGAGTTGGCATAGTACCTCAGTCCTTCATGCGTCAGATCCAACTCGGTAATGACAGAAGTCAACTCGTGATACAGGCCATGGAGGACTTGCCAGTCAGAAAGTGTGGCTTTAATCTTTTTGGGTCGAGTGGACTGGGAGATCTTCTTGAGCAGCGTTAACTTGTAGCGCTGGACCTGGGGAACTACTTCGGGTAACGGGAGCGACCGTGTGACGAGACGCCATAGCGACATTCTCTCGCTCGACTATTTCCGTTTTTGTCTCTGACACTGGCACTTTTACGGGAAATTGGAGCTATTTCGTCCAAAAACGCCCGGATTGTCGCCGAAAATTTCCGCTTCTTCCCAAAGTCGGAAATTTATTGAGCGAAGTGGTCAGAGCATTTCAATGCTCGGAAGCCTTACCCCGTCCGCGTTTGAGACCTTATGGTGTCTTATCGCAGCTTCCCTCCTGTTACCCGCTTTCGGGCTTAAGTCCGTAACATTCTAGAGTTTTTGCTTGGATTGGCTAGGGGATAATAACGGCTTTGGCGCAACGAAAACTGAGGTCGGTGAAACGGGCCGTGGGCGGGAGACCGTGGCGGTTCGCCACGCGCAGGTCGTCGGGAGGGTGGTCCCAACTCCCTGAGCGAAGCACGCGACTTTTCCCCGAACTCGGACCTTTCGGATTCTGTTTCGGTGATTTCGCATAGTAGCCCGAATCGTACCCATCCGCACACCATTCCCAGACGTTGCCGGCCATGTCGTGCAAGCCGTAGCCATTGGGCGGAAAGCTGCCAACGGGGGCGTTGTGCTTCCAGCGGTCCTGACCACCTGTACCATCAAAGTTGGCATGGTCATGGGAAATCTCAGCCCCCCGCGGATATCGCGCCCCTAAAAGTCCACCTCTGGCGGCATACTCCCATTCAGCCTCCATCGGCAGGCGCTTTTTGGCCCATTTGGCGTAGGCGGCTGCGTCGTGCCAACTGACGCAGACGATTGGGTGTCTATCGGTTGGGGAATATTTGGCCACCTGGTTCCAATCCGGGGCGCGATGTCCCGTTGCCTTTATAAACGCCTTGTACTGCCCAACCGTCACCTCATGCTTGTCGATTAAGAACGCATCGAGTTGGACTTTGTGGTGTGGGCGCTCGTCGGCATCGCCCTCCCCAAAAAGGCTTCCCATCCAGAACGCGCCGGCGGGGATGTACGCCATGCCCTGCGGGATGGGCATCGAGACTTGAGGGGCTTGGATCGTCACCGTCCGCCTTCCCACATTGGCGGCGGCATCGTAGGCGCGGATTTCAACCTGAGTTGTCCCCGCGGTGGCAATGTCAACCCTGGCTTCAAACTGCAGCGCCCCATGGTCCGCCGCCCGCGTCCGGGCAGGCGCCCCATTGACAATCACCAAAGTCACACCGACGTTGTCCCGCGCCATGCCGGCCAGGCGGAGGGAAGGACGGCTATCCACACCGACTTGAACGGATTGGGCGTTTCGCAAGCCCACAGGTTCGGTCATCTCGATGGTCGGGGGCTCGGTGTCGGGGAGACGGATTCCCAATTGCAGGGAGATTGTCTCCGAGTTGCCTGCGGCATCGGACGCCCGGATCTCGACTGGTTGCAGCGTGCCAGGGGAGAGATTGATTGTCGTCTCAAACTGCAACGCCCCATGTTCCATCGCAGTCGTCATTGCGGATTTGCTATTGACCGTCACCTGCGTCACACCGACGTTGTCCCGCGCCATGCCGGCCAGGCGAAGGGAAGTCTGGCGATCCGCAGCTTCGACTTGAACGGACTCGGCGTTTCGCAAGCCCTTTGGTTCGGTCATCTCGATGGTCGGGGGCTCGGTGTCGGGGAGACGGATTCCCAGTTGCAGGGAGATTGTCTCCGAGTTGCCTTTTGCATCAGACGCTCGGATCTCGACTGGTTGCGGCGTGCCAGAAGAGAGAGAAACGGTCGTCTCAAAGCGCACGGCAGTCTGGGCCTGAAACAAGTCAACCCCCTGAAGCTCGGCGACCCTTGTGGGCACGGACCGCCCATTGACGTGCACGGCCACAACCCCGACGTTGTCGGCGGCAATGCCAACTAGCTGGACCTGACCGGTGGCCGCTTCGAGCGTGAAGGATCGGGTGTTTCGCAAGCCCGCGGGTTCAAGGATTCTGATTTGGGGACGTTCGCGATCTTCGACCTGTGGCTGAAAGATAAATTCTCCCCCAAGGTCAGATTTGAATCGCCCGAAGTATGGGGTTTGCCGCCCCCCGGACTCTTGCATCACCTTTGTGTTGAGGTAAGCGCCTAACTCTGTTACGGTTGTCACGTTATCGGTGTTGAGATCCGCGGTATCATGTTCAAGGGCTTCAAGCAGTTTAAAGGTAAAAACACCGTGCCCCCGTTCCTCAAACACCTGTTGTCCGCTACTACCTGCAACCACGATTTGCCGTGCGCGTAGGCTCGCCACCTTTCCCAGATAGTTCGGCAAATCGGGCGTGATTAAAGCCCGACCCG
>CAYFIZ010000058.1:0-2642 GCA_964343325.1 Candidatus Woesearchaeota archaeon | reverse complement strand
TTTGGAAAAACTTCTATTTCTATTTCATTATTATCAAAACTTTCTAAAGGAGTTCCAAACATTGCAATTTTATTTTGCATTTTTTCATCTAGTTTTCCAATTTCTTTTTCAAATGTTTTTTTGTCAAAATTTACAATAGCCATTTTATAATAAATTATATTTAATTAAATTAGATTTTATTTCTTTAAAACATTGATTGTATCCTGTAGAGTTTAAATGAATTCCATCTTTCAATAATTTCTTGTATTTTTTTTTTAATATTTTAAATAAATTAATAAATAGAATGTTATTTTTTTTACAAATATTTTCAATTATCTTGTTGTATTCTTTTATATTTTTATTAGAAAAATATGTATCTTCATAAGGAAGAGTTTTCTTTTCATCTACAGGAGTTATTCCTATAAAAATAATTTTTTCTGTATATTTTTTTGATATTTTTGATAGTTTTATTATATTTTTTTTAAATAATTTTAAATTAGTTTGAATCTGTTTTGAGTTTCCAATTCTTCTAGAATCATTAATTCCTATAGAAATTATAACTAAGTAATTATCTTGCGGATAGATATATTTTATTCTTGCTTTTAATTCAGTATCAATTCTTTTAACTAACTCATTTGTAGAGTCTCCTCTAATTCCTAAATTAAATACACAATTATGTTCGCCTTTAGGTTCATAATATTCTTTTAATCTTCCAACCCAGCCTTTTGTAGGAGTTTCTCCAACACCAAAAGTTAAACTATCTCCAAAACATAATATTCCTTTCATCTTATCCAAGATTTCATTTTTCTTAATTGAGTTAAATTATTTTTGTATAATTCTCTTAAATCTTTTATTTTATAATAATCCATTAAAATTCTGTCAAATCCAGGACCCCATGCAAGAACAGGAATATTTTCTCCAAGCAAGGGAATTACAACTTCTGGTCTGAAAATCCCTGCTCCGCCTAATTCCAGCCAAATTTTTTTCCCAGGATGAAAAGCATCAATTTCTACAGAAGGTTCTGTGTATGGAAAATATGCAGGTCTGAATCTGACTTTTTCAAAACCCATTTTTTTGAAGAATTGTTTTAAATAACCTAAAAGATGTCTGAAATTTGCATTTGGATCTATGACAATTCCTTCTGTTTGGTTGAATTCAAAACCATGACTCCAATCAACTGTTTCATTTCTAAAGCATTTTCCTAATGCAAAGAATTTTGCAGGAAGATTTTCTTTTTTTAATTTAGCCAAAGTTTTGGCAGATAAGCATGTTGTATGCGTCCTTAAAACAAGTTTTTTTGCTTCTTCTTCATTCCATTTATATTTCCAGCCTTTGCTTCCATTAACACCTTTTTCATGACTTTCTTTTATAGCATTTACAATTTCCTTTTTAGGTAATTCTCCTTTTTTTACACCTAAAGGTGTACCCCGAACCAAGTAGGTCTTGGAGAAAATCTTTTCAAAATTTTTACTAGGGGCAACAAAAAATGTATCTTGCATTTCTCTGACAGGATGATCTTGTGCTGTAAATAAAGCATCAAAATTCCAGAATGAACTTTGAATCATGTCTCCTGTCATTTCCTGAAAACCCATATCTGTCCATATTTTTCTTCCATAATCTGTAGCTTGATTTACAAAATGTCTTTTTCCCCCATAAATTTCAGGAACTTTTGCTGTCAAGTTATACCTTCTGAATTTTTTCCCTTTCCATAAAGAATCTTTTTTCAAAAGTTCTGGCGTAACTTGTTCAATTAAATTACTTTTGATTTTCAAGCCAATTATTTCTTTCCCTAATTTAGTAACTTCAATTTCTATGGTTTTTTCTTCTTTAATTCTTGTAATATCTTTTCTATTTCCAAGAGATTTTAAAATTTCAATTTGTTTTTCTGATAATGATTCAAAGTTTAAAGGTAGTGATTCAAGAAAAATTTCTTCAGGGAATTTTTTTGAAATTCCACCTGTTTTAAGAATTATTTTTTTATTTTTTAAATCAATTATATTTTTTCTTTTTAACACACCAATTGATGCTTTTAGTTCTTCATCTGATAAATCACATCCTTTTAAATTATCAAGACTAAGAATTCTTTTCTCTCCTAAAGTATTTAATAATCTTCTTTCAGGAAGTTGTTTTTTTCTATACAATGCACCATTAATTCCTAATTCAATTATCTTTTTCTTTTTTTGAGAAACTTTCACAATATTTTTATCTCCAAGATATTCAAGTGCTCTTAATACAGAGACTTTATCTAAGTCAGATTTTTCGCAGATTTTATCTATATTTTCTTCTATATAAGGAAGAATCTTTATTTCGTTAGGGTTTAAGGATTCAATAAGTTTTTTTTCGTTCATTTTTTATTAAATAAATAAGAGATTAAAAAACTTTTCTTACAAATCTCTTATCATAGAAGTAGGCATTCCAAGAACCAATCCTAAAGATTTTAAGTCATGAATATCTCTATTATTTTTTTTATTAAGGAAAATAAATTTCATTTTTAATTTATTTTTGTTGCAAAGTTTTATATTTTGTTTTATTCTTGCGAAAATTTCTGCTTTTCTTTTTCCAGAAGAAGATAAGATTTCATCAAAATTTATTCCAACAATAATATTTTTTTTCTTTGCTATTTTTGCAAGAACTTGATTTAAGCCAGAATTTCTTTGTTTCAT
>CAYFIZ010000057.1:0-2643 GCA_964343325.1 Candidatus Woesearchaeota archaeon | reverse complement strand
TAACATATATTATGTCTACTATTTTTAGAAATATGATATATGTTATATAGTTCAAACAAAGATTTATAAATTTCAAAGATTGAAAGTTCTAAAATGCATTATACTAAAACTAATGAAGAATATTTGCAAGAACTTAAAAATTTATGCATATTAAAAGGGTTTAGTCAACAAACAATTAAATCATATTATTATAACGTAAAAAAGTTTTTAGAATTTCTTGATAAAAGTAGACTTAATCCCTCTAATGATTCTGTTAAATCGTATTTTTTAACTCTTAATTTATCAATTAATTCTATGAGGCTTAAATATGCTTCACTTAGATTCTTTTTTTCAGAAGTTTTAAAAAAACCTTTTACAACAAATGAAATTCCAATAAAAAAGAAAGAAAAAATACTTCCAAAAGTAATTAGTAAAGAAAAAATAAAAAAGATGATTGAATCTACAGGAAATCTTAAACACAAATTAATAATCAAATTAATTTATTCATCTGGACTAAGATTACAGGAATTAATTGATTTAAAAAGAAAAAATATTGATTTTGACAGAAATTTAATTTACATTATAAAAGGTAAAGGTAAAAAAGATAGAATAACTCTAATATCTGAAAACTTAAGATTAGATTTATTAAAGTATTATAGTAATTATAACTTCTCAACAGAATATATTTTTGAAGGGAGAAATGGAAAATATACAAAGAAATCTGTGCAAAAAGTTTTAGATTCTCTTAGTAAAAAAATTGGAACAAAAATAACACCCCACATGTTAAGACATAGTTTCGCAACACATCTTCTTGAACAAGGAACAGATATAAGACATATTCAAAAACTTCTAGGACACAGTGATTTATCTACAACCGAAATATATACAAAGGTATCAAATAAAGATTTATCAAACATAAAATCCCCTCTTGACAATCTATAAAATGCCCAGAAAAATTAGAAAAAAGATTCAAAAAACAAAAGAAGAAAAAGTAGCAGAAGAATATTTTCCTGTTGATAAAAGTGATTTAAGACATGCTATTAAAAAAGATATCAAATACATTGATCCAAAAAATCTTGAAGAAATTGAAGTTCTCGGGAAAAAGAAATCTCCTACTAAAAGAAAAACTAGAAAAAGATCTTTAAGAAAATCCAAAAAAAAGAAAACAGAAAAATATTTTCCTCCAAAAATTAATTTGAAAAAAGAAGGTTATGAGTTAATAATTACGGAAAAACCGCAAGCAGCACTAAAAATTGCATCTGCACTTGGCAAACCCATAAAAAGAGACAATCAAAGAGTTCCTTATTATGAAGTTGACAGACAAGGAGAAAAAATAATTGTCGCATGTGCTGTCGGGCATTTATTCACTTTAAAACAAAAAAATTCAGGTTCTGATGTTCCTATTTTCGATATAGATTGGGTTCCAAATTTCCTAGCAAGAAAAAATGATTTTACAAAAAGATATTATGACACATTGTTAAAACTTGCAAAAAATGCAGGAAGCTTGACAGTGGCTACAGATTTTGATATTGAAGGTGAAGTAATTGGATTAAATGTTGTTAGATTTATTTGTAATCAAAAAGATGCAAATAGAATGAAATTTTCTACTTTAACTGAAAAAGAAATAAATAAAGCATATGATGAAAAATTCCATAGCATAAGTTGGGGTCAAGCAATTGCAGGAGAAACAAGGCATTATTTAGATTGGTTTTATGGAATAAATTTTTCCAGAGCACTAATGAATGCTATTAAAACAACAGGAAAATTCAGAATAATGTCAATTGGAAGAGTTCAAGGTCCTGCTTTAAATTTAATTGTAAAAAAAGAACGAGAAATTCAAGCATTCAAACCAAAACCTTATTGGCAGATTTTTATCACAGTTGATGACGAGCGACTTCGTGGTAGGGACAATTCCCAATCATCAATAACCTGCGCGAGGTCGGGAGCAGGGAAAAACAAATTAGAATTAAAGTATAATAAAGATGTCTTTGAAAAAAAAGAATTAAAGAATTTTGAAAATTTAAATGGAAAAACAGCAATAGCAGAAACAAAAAAAACTCAACAAATTTTACCTCCAAATCCCCCTTTTAATTTAACAACTTTGCAAACAGAAGCTTACAAATTTCATGGAATAACTCCTTCAAAAACCTTACAAGCAGCACAATCACTTTATCTTTCTGGATTAATTTCTTATCCAAGAACTTCAAGTCAAAAACTTCCAGACTCAATTAACTACAAAGAAATTCTAAATAATTTATCAAAAAAATATAATGTAAAAAATTTAATTACAAGAAAAAAACCAGTTGAAGGTAAAAAAACAGATCCAGCACATCCTTCAATACATCCAACAGGTGAAGAGCAAATTCTTTCAGGTGATGAAGAAAAAATTTATAATTTAGTTGTAAAAAGATTTCTCTCCTTATTTTGCGATGATGCTATTATTGACAACAAGAAAGTCTCAGTTAAGGTCAATAATATAATCAGCCATGAGCAGAAACTTAAGGGAAAGTTAAGCGGCCCCAAAGATAAAGGGGTCTCCTTTGGAGAAGAAAACCGTAGGTTGTCTCGCATTGATAATAAGAAAGTTTCTGCAAAAGTTGATGATTTAATGTTTAATGCAAGGGGAACAGAAATAAGAAAAAAAGCATGGATGGAAATTTATCC
>CAYFIZ010000056.1:0-2723 GCA_964343325.1 Candidatus Woesearchaeota archaeon | reverse complement strand
TGGAGGTCGCTACGCTCCACTCTCAAAAATCCAACTTCCCTTAATCGCGATGTTAGTTGCAATTTAGTTTAAGTTTTTTCTTTTAGGAAAAGAAACAAAAGGGGAATTCCAGTGCTACGCACATTTACACTCCCTACGGTCGAAATTAATATCCTAATTCATCTCTTTTCGTAAAGTCTTTTATCTCTGTAATAAATTCACTTTCAGAACATTTTTGAGTATAAATCATCACTTCTTCTTTTGCTCTTGTAACTGCAACATAAAATAATCTTCTTTCTTCTTGCTTTCTTAGTCCATCATTATTCTTTATTGCAGGCAAGAAAATATCTGGATTCTCTAATTCGCAAGGAAATCCATATAAGTCTTTATCAACATTTAGAACCATTACTACTTTTGCTTGTAACCCTTTACTTTTGTGAACAGACATTATATGAACACAGTTTGGTCTATCTGCTTTCTCAGATATTGGAATTCCTAATGATTTTGAATATTCTGTGATGAAATTTCTTAATTTTTTCTTATTTGCAATTCTCATTAAAATCATAAAATCATCATAGGGATAATTTTTTTCAGTATGGTATTCCTTTATTTTATCTAAACAATGTTTAGCGATTTGTTCATAGTATTGTCCAAAGAATTTTTTTTGATGTTTAGATGAAAATACGAGAACAGGTTTTGATTCATCTGAATTTGCAATAGTTTTTTTCTTAATTTGTCCTTCTTTATTATTTTTAATAATACAAGCTCCAACATCAACAATAGATTTTATACTCCTATAATTTTTAGTTAAATCTGTTCTTGCTGGATGATAAAAATATTTATCAAAGTTTATGAAGAAATCTAAATTTGAACCTGCAAACCCCATTATACTTTGCCAATCATCCCCTACACAAAATAGTTTACATTTATCATTTTTCCCCATTAACTCTTTAATCATTTCATATCTTTGAGTGCTTATATCTTGATATTCATCGATTAAAATATGGTCATATTTATTTTTGTAAAATTCTTTATTATCTTTTAGATAATCTACTGCCACATTTATCATATCTGAAAAATCAATGTAATTCCCTTTTTGAAATTCTTTTTGATAAATCTCGTAAATTTGATTAGCAATTTTAGAAAAAGAACTTTGCTTTGGAGACCATCTTTCAGAATTAAGTCTTTTGGTTATATCTTTTGGATATAATCTGTATGTTTTTGCAACCACTATAAATTTAGATATATTCATAGGTAATTGTTTTACAAATTGTGCAGACTCCCAGACTGATTCCACCATTTCTTTATAGGATAACTCTTGCAAATCAAAAGTTTTATCTTCAGACTTATTTTTTAAAACAGATAAAAATCTTTCAGATAATACTTTTTGAAAATTACCTTTTTCATAATCTGCTTGAGATGTTTCAAAAAGTGCTTTTTGATTTGATTGATACTTTTCTTTCTTTAGATTCATAGATTCAGTATATTCTTTTGTCGGGTTCTCTCCAGAAAACCAGTTTGGAACATTTCCATTCTTTCCTATTGCCCAATGTTCAAGATAAATATCAAAATCTGGGAAATAAAAATCTGGCTTGGGTATTATTTCTTCCCCTTTTTCATTTCTATACTTCATCCATTCTGCTGGATTTTCGTAAATTATTTTAATTTCTTTACCATTCAATTTATGCATTAAAAAGAAGTTCAATATTTCTCGCTCTGCTTCACTTTTAACCTTTGTTCCATCTAAAGCAGTGTATGTTAAACCTCGTTGATAATTATAAAATTCTTCTTTCTTTTTAAAATCAGTTTCTTGCTTTATGATTTCTTCATCACTGTAACGCTTCATAAAATTAATGATTTCATTTTGAAGTCTATCATTCTTAGACATTTCATTTTCAAATATTCTTTGAATATATCTTTGATATTTCCAATCTTCAGAACATTCTTCTTTCAATTTAGGAGGTTTAACACCTTTCATCTTTGAAATATCTTGAATAATATTTTTTCCTAAAGAATGAAAAGTCCTAACTTCAACATCCACATCATATCTTTTTTTAAGTCGCTCCTTAATCTCATTAGCTGCTTTATTTTGAAATGCTAATGCAAGTATTCTTTCAGGTTTAATTTTATCTGATTTTCTTTTTATCAAATATGCAATTCTTGTAATCAAAACTTCTGTTTTCCCCGAACCTGCTCCCGCTACGACCAAATTATGTTTATCATCTGTAATTATTGCATTTTGTTGATCATCATCCAGTGTTAAAGTTCCTTTTTTGAACAAACTTTTATATTCTTTTTTCTTTTGAATTACAAAATTTTGGTTATAAACAGATAACAATTTTTCATATTTCTCTAATTGTTCCAAGTTAGATTTAAGATTTGATTTGAATTTGAAATCCCAAAACAAATACCAAGGAATTTCAGTTTCTTTATTTCCTTTCTTTATTAATTGAAGATAATTAGATTTATTCTCATAAATAAGATACATATCTTTTTTTTGAAAACTATTCCAATCTTTGTTTAATGTTTTAACTGCATTATTAGATTGATTAATAATTTCTTTTTCTTTTCTTTGAATAAAATCATTGATAAATCCCATTATAATAAGATAGCTATCTTCTATTTAATAAATCTTGTTCTTTAAGGCACTTTGTGCTTGATGGAACGCCCCCAACTCGTGCTACGCACATATAGACTCACTTCGTTCGAAATTAATATAAGTGAAAATTCGACTTTGATTTTTT
>CAYFIZ010000055.1:0-2765 GCA_964343325.1 Candidatus Woesearchaeota archaeon | reverse complement strand
AATATTACTTCAATTTTTTAAAATCATTTTCAAACTTATCTAAATCCTTTGTTATTAAATTAACTGCATCGTTTATTGCTTTTTTCGGATTTTTGCCTTTTGTTTTTACTAAAAGAATAGGGTTTTTTGTTGGATGTTCTCTTTTCCATGCTGCAAATGTGACAGAAGAATCTTTATTCAAATAAACTTTTAAGATTTCAGCAATTGTCAAATTCTCAAGTTCAACTTCAACTTCATCTTTAGAATTTTTAAGAACGTTAATTTCCATTCTAAAAAAATAGGAATTTTATTTATAAAGGTTTGGTTCTAATCTTAAAATCTTTTATCCTCATAAAATTTCATCTTCTCTTTTCTTTTTCATCTCTTGCAAATCAGCTATTGTTAAATTTTTAACATTTTCAAAATCAAAATCAACAAGTTCTGTTTTTTCAACTTCTTTATTTTGTTCTAACTTGGATGAAACATCTAAAAAATTCACCTCTTCCTCAGTTTTTTCATTATTTTTCTTAATTCGAATTCTAAGATAATCCTCAAGTTTATCAATAATTTCTTTTTTTTCAGGAACAAAACCTTTTTCTATAAGCTGAATTGCCTTTACAGGTTCATGAATTGTTTCTGCAAATTGTTCTTGTGTTAATTTTTTTGATCTTCTTGCCCTCATTACAACCCAATGAAAATTATCAATCAAATCTTTCTTTGAATTCAGATCATTTTTAAAATTTTCTTTAAAATTAAAATCAACAATATTTCTCAAAGAAGTTTCTTGTTTTTTCTTATCATCATTTTTCTTTTCTAAACTAACTCCTGAAATTTTTGAAAGTCTTTCGTGAACAGTTTGTTTCTTCTCATTCTGAAATGAAAATCCATTTTTAATTACAGGGATATTTTCCTTGGCAGAACATTTCCCACAAATTTTTGCAATACCTTCTGGCGAAATTGCATCAAACAATATTGTTTTTGTTTCTAAAATACCACAATTAAAACATTCTTCCATTGCGAGGACACCAAGGTTTCCTTCTCCAAAGGAGACCCCTTTGAATTTGGGGCCGCTTAACCTTCCCTTTCGACACGGATGGGCAACTTCTTAAATTGCCTCCGCTGGAAGTTGCGAAGAAATTATTTAATTGTTTGATTTTCATTATCAAAGAAAGAAAACAGGTATTTTTTAATATTTATATATTTTAAAATAAGTTTTAATTAATAAAAAATTTATACTCAAAATAAAATTATCAACTAAACATTGCTTCTAGTTTTCTAAAATCCCTATTTACAACTCTCTTAAAAACTTTTAATCGTGTCGCCCTATCATTCCAAATAAGAGCATTGTATCTTTTCTTAAAATCTTTGGACCATTCATCATATCTTTTAATCTCACATTTTGTAAATACTTTTTCCCTTATAATCGTCCCATCTGGATTCATTAATACTGCATTATCTATATATCTTGGATTCATTCGAAGTCCTATTTTACCTACAACTCGGTCATGAAGTTTTTGTCTTCTTTCAAGTATCTTAGGTAATTGATTATCGAAAAAATATTTAGCAACTCCAGCACTTAATATCGTCCCACCAAAGTAAGCTGCTATAATTCCACCATCAATGAAAGATTCACTTAACTCCATTTAAAAAATAAGAATAAATTATTTATATATTTTTATATATTCAATTAAAATATTCCTTCAACTCTTCAACAGTTTCATGTTCATATAAAACAACTTCTTCATTAAATATAATTGCAGGAAAATCTTTTAGATTATATGCCTTAACTAAATAATCCAATGATATAATATCTTGATCTACAGCAATAGGAATTAAAATAACTTCATTGCCTTTTTCCTCTTTTAAATCCTGTAAGATTTTACCCCATACAATTTGTTTTGACCTTTTCTCAAGATCTTCAACATCATATAAATACAAATAAACTACAGTATTTATATTTCCACAATCTTCTCTAACTTCTATAAGATTCATCCACAATAAAGTCCTTAATAAATCATACTTTCTGTGAATAGTTTTTATTGAATCAGTTAATTTATTTGAACTATCAAATCTCTCTAATTCTTTTGCTTCTTCATAGATTTTATCAGCAAAATTTACATTAGCATCAATTAACCCATTACAAGAAACAAGAGAATTATCTAAAAGTTTACTTAAAGCAAAAGAATCATATAATGATGTCTCAGACTGGTAAAAAAGAATATTGGCATCGTCAGACTTTAATTGTTCTAAATAAACTCCAAATACAACGCCTAAAAAAAAGAACAAAATAGTTATAAAAAATGCCTGCCAAAATACGTGTTTTTTATTTTCTAACGCCATGAATATTTTCCTCTTAAAAATTTATATAATGAAACTATAAGTACTATTGGTCTAAGCACTATATATACTAATAAATAAAAAATAACACTAAAAAAACTTTCCTTTTCTTTAATATGCTTATTAACCAACCTCAAAGCAAAAAACACAAATGCCAAACCTAAAATAAATAAAATAATTCCTAAAAAGTTTAAAACAGAAGGATTAAAACTTATATCCTCCAATACAAAAACAGCTGTTTGTGCAGCCATAGAATATTTGGTAGACAAATAAGAAGATAAAATTCTTATAGAAATTTTATAAATAAAAAGACTTAATCCAAAAACACCTAAAACAAGAGATATAGAAAAAAGAGGTAAAATAAAAAGACCTAATATTCCTTTTCTAAAAAAACAATGTTTATATTTTAAAATAGTTTGATATCCTCCAATATTCCACCTAATTCTTTG
>CAYFIZ010000054.1:0-2774 GCA_964343325.1 Candidatus Woesearchaeota archaeon | reverse complement strand
CCGCATTTTATATCAAAACATTTATATACTAATATCTATTAATTATGTGTATGAATATTAGTAAGAAAGACTTGCTAAGAATTAATCATGAATTTGGAGGTAATTTAATGAATGATTCTAGTTTGGATTTTGCATTGGACAAATTTAAAAACAAAAAACTAGGAATATATAAAAAACTTGCTTATTTGTGGAGAGCAATATTGGTTGACCATCCTTTTTCAGATGGAAACAAAAGAACAGCTGCATTTTTTGCATTTGTCTTTGCAGAAGAATATAAAAAACAAGTAAATAGAGATTTATTGTTACACCATATTATTTCAATAGCAAAAAATAATATTCATAATATAAGAAATATTGAATACAGATTAAAAAATGCAATCAAATAAAATAAAAAAAATTTTGAAAAAATACAGGGATGTATTTGAAGCTTTGGAAAATTATGATAAAACTCGTGAATTACATTTCCAAAGAAAAAGAATAGATATAACTTTAGCGGTTGGAACTATAAATAAACTTAAAAAAATAAAAGAAAAAACAGGGAAACCAATTTCTCAGATAATTGAAGAAAAAATTTGAATTTTTTCCCACATTATATACAAAATATTTATATGCTAATATATATTTCATATTAATATAAAGTTAACATTAACTTAAAATGGTAAAGGCAATAGTTAATATTAATGAAAGTGGAAATAGAATTTTGAATATTGTGGAGGCTAAAAAAAAGATAAAAGTGAAGCAATTAATTTAATTTTAAATTATTATGGCAAAGAACTTTTAGAGCCTGAACCAAGACCTGAATTTATTAAAGAACTTCTAGAAACTCAAAAAGAAAAAAACTGTAAAAATAAAAGATTGGGATAAATATTTTGAACTTAAATAATCAAAATGTATGATATTGAAATAAAAAAAGAAGTTGAGAAAGTTGACAGGAGAATAAAATATATCAATATAAGTTTTAGAACTTTCATTCTCTCCGCATTAATCATAAATATTTTTTCTATGTCCAATATCCAAAACAAAGATAAAGAGTTTGTTTTCAATTATTTTATAAATCACACGATATTTTCCAATTCTTAATTTCCATAATCCTGAAAGATTCCCTATAAGAGGTTTTCCTAATTTAGGATTTTTCTCTAAACTCTTTAATTTTTTTGTAATTCTCTTTGCATTAAAATCATCTAATTTATCAAGAAATCTTTTAGCAGATTTCTCTAAAAAAATTTCGTGCATTCTTAAAAACCTCTTTCTTTTTCTACATTCTCTAAAGAAACCCATTTAGAAGAATTATTAATACTTTCAAGTGCCCCAGCAATATTCCTCATTGTTTCTGGATCAGAAAGAACTTCAACAGTTTCAATCAAACTCTCCTTATCAACATCCCCTAAAGAACAATTTTCTAATAATCTAAATAAAATCTCATTATATGTTTCTCTACGATGAATTTTCAACAAATCTAATCTTTTTTTCAAATCTTCATCAATTTGTATTGTTGTAACCATAGTTAATTATAGAGTACTATAGTTTATAAATTTTTCAAATCCTAATCTCCGCATGCTTTATTATTAAACGAAGTGAAATAATATTTAGATTTGATAAATCAGTTTAAACAAAAAGAGAATGTTAAGTGAAGGAAACTGTTCATGCCCTCTCGTGCCCTTCAGGGTATTAGGATATAGGTGTCTTTCATTCGGATTCTAGTCTCGGCATATTTTTTAATCAGAATAAAATTTTTCTTAACTCAAAATTAGAAGTAATATTTTTTATTGAATTAATAAATATCTTTTCGTGTTCAGGGAAAATTTCAATTAATCCTGGTTTTAATAATTCCCCCTTATATTTTCTTAACAATCCATATTCCCCCCCTTTACCATTAAGCATATAATTAAACCTTATCTTATCCTTTTTCTTTAAGTTTTTTAGTGAGTAAAATATCTGAATTCTTAAATCAAAACCAAATTTTTTGGAAAAATAATCTTTTGAAATTAAACTTTTCCCATAAAATAAAATACCCTCCTTAGCAAAATTTGATTTATTGAAAAAAGAATATAAATCAAATACTTTTATATGAATAGGAATATCGGAATATTTTTTTATTTGTATTTTTATCTTCTGTGCTTGATTTAATTGGTCTTTTAAGGGAATTTTGTTAAATATTACAGCAATATCTATATCATTTGGGGCTTCTCCTTCTATTACTGAAGATCCAAATTGGACAATATCAAAAACATCCTTACTATAATTTAACTTTAGTTTTTTTTGCCATAATTTCTGCGTCATTTTTAATTACCTCCGCCAATTCTTTTGTCATGATATGAACATAACTATCTTGATAAAAGGGGAAATCTTTATCTAATAAATTATATATTTCTGGAAATTTATTTTGTGTTATTCTAAATCTTTCTGTATGTGAAGAAGGGGTATCCCTTGTCTTTTGCAAAATATACAAGTCAACAAAAGTAATTAGTGATTTAAAATATAAAACTACTGCAGAATTATACCTTTGTTTTTTAAACTCATCTTCAGCTGAATAAAAATATTCTTTTGCTGTTCTTTCTAGAATTTGAGATTTCTCATTATTTTTTTCTTTTGTTTCTTCATTCATACCTAGTAAGAAGTATTTTAAAGTTTATAAACTTTTTCATACTTGGTAAGAAAAATTATTAATTTGATGGATTTTTTCTAACTTAGTAAGAAAATGTTATATGCAAATATATTTTAAAGGTTAAGCAAAAAAATCTCTGTAGTTTAGTGTTTACCTAGGTTCGAATCCT
>CAYFIZ010000053.1:0-2813 GCA_964343325.1 Candidatus Woesearchaeota archaeon | reverse complement strand
TCATCTGGTATACCAAGAGAAACAGGCTTTGACATTACTGCTGCTTCTGAAATTATGGCAATTTTATGTATTTCAAAAGATTTGAGTGATCTCAAAAAGCGACTAGGAAATATCTTTATCGGTTATGAAGCAGGATATAATGAAACTGGCTCAAATAAGCTCAGAGTTCCTGATCTCGGGCATTGACCACCGGCGGCTCACTCGATGTATTCGCTTATATAGCAATAATTTATAGAGACCCAGCCCAGGTAGCCGCGGCGTGCAGCAAGGAAAATAAAATGGTACCGTTTTCCATCAAACTTGGGTTTCCTACTCTTGATCAGGAGAAGGTACCACCATGGCACAAGCATTATTACCCATAATCCCCCTGGGAGCGACCTGGATTAACGACGTTATCAGTGTGGTTCGCGAACAGCAGCAATGGACGTACTTCTGCGGAATCCAGCCGGTGTTCCAGCACCACGAGGATGATCGAAAGTCCTTTCGCATGTTCACCGCGCAGCTGTATATGCAAGGGGCATGCAGTCAGGCACAGATACTACGTGCCTTCGGAGTCACGAAGAACAGCGTCTTGCGTAGTGTTGCGAAGTATCGGAAAGAGGGGATCGACGGATTCTACCGTGCACGCAAAGGCCGTGGTCCCTCGGTGATGACCGCTTCAGTCATCTCTGAAGCGCAGAGCTTGCTCGGCAGCGGTTACAGCCGAAGAGATGCGGCCGAAGAGCTGGGGATCAAACACGACACGCTTCGCAAAGCGATCGACGACGGACGGCTACAGGAACCGACGCCGGCCGGCGAAGAATCCCGGAAGCAGCAGGACGGGTATCCACCGCTCGGCGTCTCTGATAAATCTAGTCGCAGCGAAGTCGATGGCTCTGCCGCCCAGCAGATGGGCGTCGGTTGTACCCGCCCTTGCGAACGGGTCTTTGCAGCAATCGGGGAACTGCCCGACGGTGCGAGCACTCAGTTTCAGCTCTGCCGAGACGTTTCCTGCGGTGGCGTACTCTGTGCTCTGCCGGCCCTGGCGGAGAACGGATTGTTTGGTCATTTGGATAGCTTGCCGGTACTCTCGGGCTACTACCGGAAGTTGCACATCATCGTGTTGTTGGCTTACATGGCCCTCTGCCGCATCAAGGCGGTTGAACAATTGCAGTACGAGCAACCGGGGGAACTCGGCAAGCTGATGGGACTGGACCGGATTCCCGAGGTGCGTTGTCTACGGAAGAAACTGTCTGATCTGAGCCGGGAAAAAGCTCCGGAACGCTGGGCTGCCGTGCTGTCGAAGGAGTGGATGGAGGAAACTCCCGAGCTGGCCGGTACGCTCTATGTCGATGGCCACGTTCGGGTGTATCACGGCAAGCAGACAAAGCTTCCTCGGCGCTACATTGCACGGCAGCGGTTGTGCTTGCGTGGCACGACCGATTACTGGGTCAACGACGCGCTGGGCCAACCGTTTTTTTCTATTGAACGGCCGATAGACCACGGATTGCTGGAGGCCATAGGTAGCGACATCGTACCGCGTCTGTTGAACGACGTGCCTAATCAGCCGACGGCCGAAGAACTGAAAGCCGACCCGCATCGGAGCCGCTTTGTGATCATCTTCGATCGCGAGGGCTACAGTCCAATCTTTTTCCGCCGGATGTGGGAGCGGCACCGCATCGGCTGCATCACGTATCACAAATTTCCGAAAGAACCTTGGCCGGAATCATGGTTTTGCCCGATAGAAGTCAGGATGCCCAACGGTGAGGTGGTATCGATGAAGTTGGCCGAGATGGGTTCCTGGATAGGCAGCCGCAGCGATGGACTGTGGGTCCGTGAGGTGCGCAAGCTGACCGGTAGCGCTCATCAAACGAGCCTGATCAGCACGGTGTACGATGCGTTGGCTCTGCAGGATGCCGGTCGATTATTCAGTCGATGGTCCCAGGAAAACTTCTTCGGTTATATGATGGAACACTTTGCTATAGATGCACTTAACGAGTATCAGACCGAAATTATTCCTGGGACCAACCGACCGGTAGTCAATCCGGCCCGGCGAGAACTGGACCGGCAATACCGCTCCGTGAGCTCCAGGCTCACGCGGTGCCAGGCAGCCTTTGCGGCCCTGACGCTTCACCCGGAGTCAGAGGCTCCCGAGATTGAAAAATGGGAGCGAAAGAAAGCAGATCTGCAGGAACAGTTAGAGCAGTGGGAGCAGGAGTTGAGCATCTTGAAAGAACGAAGGCTCTCGACGCCTAAACACGTGGCGTGGGAAGATATGCCGGAGGCAGAGAAGTTTGAGCGCCTGGCACCGAGCCGCAAACGATTGACCGACACGGTGAAGCTTGTGGCCTATCGCGCGGAAACCGCATTGGCGACGATAGTCCGGGAGAAACTGTCGCACACAGGCGAGGCGCGTTCGGTGATTCGCGATCTGCTTCGATCCGACGCTGATCTCTATCCTGATGAGGCTGCCCGGAAGATAGAGGTGCGAGTTCACACGTTGGCCAATCCCCGTTCAAACCGTGCAGTCCAGTACCTGCTGGATAACCTGAACGCCGCCGCGTTTACCTACCCCGGGACCAATCTTCGGCTTGTCTACACACTCGCCCACCATGCTCAAACCTGAAAAAACGGTGCCATTTTATTTTCCGTCGAGATCAGGAACTCTGATATTATAGAAAAGTCGGCACGCGACGCGCGAACGCAATATCGAAGCTCTCCGCCGCAGGACTCGCGCGTAAGGCCGACGATGACATCGTCGATTTCCGGTTTGCCGTCGGTGCCGTGGCGCCGACGGTCGTGCGGTTGACCGAGACCGAAGATCTGGTGATAAA
>CAYFIZ010000052.1:0-3004 GCA_964343325.1 Candidatus Woesearchaeota archaeon | reverse complement strand
TTATATCAGGAATTCTTCCTGCTATGCAAGCTTCAAAATTAAATGTTGTTGATGCACTGAGAAGTTAAAATGATAGAAAGAAAAATTTTAATTGTTGAAGACATACTAGAATTAAATTTCATGAAAGATTTATTTAGAAGGAATCTAAATAGAAAAGAGTATAGATTAGATACTCTGCCTGATTTATCTGAGGAAAGATATTTTATACCACACCTTCCAGAAGGTTATGATGTGTATTGGTTGCATACAACTCCTGTTGAATTTAGTGCTATAACAGAAATAAGAAAAAAACAACCATGGAGCAAAATTATTTTAAGAAATTCTATGAGAGAATCAGTTTATGCTTATAATTTTTTGAAGAACCACAAAGTTGATTTTGTCATTTCAAAAGACGAAGGATTAAATGAACAAAAAGTTATTCAAATATTAAACGAAGTTGGAATCAACATTTCTTTACCACGAGAGGAGGTTGATTAAAATGAAAACTATTGAAATACATTTTGATCATGAAGAACATTTTGAAAATTTTCTAATGTGGAATGAAGAGGCAAAAGACGTATTAAGACTTCGTAGCCATGAAAAAGCACATTTTGATAAAGCCGAAGAATTAGGTTATTCTCCCACATATGGATTTAAGAGAACTAAAAGACATACACAATTTTTTAAAGAAACTTATTTCATTTTTCTTGATCGTGATTGTTCCCCTAACCATTTTAAAGAAATTGCTCTTGCTCCAAAAAATCCTGGCGAAAAAGATAAAATTTATGCATCAAAACCTTTCTTATTTCTTTATAGTATTTATTACATTTTGTTCGGGGTTAAAAAATGATAAAAGATTATTTTATACTTGCGATTAGAAATCTTAGAAAAAGAAAATTAAGAACATGGCTTACAATGCTTGGAATTTTTATTTCCATTGCAACAGTTTTTATGTTGGTTAGTTTATCTCTTGGTTTGCAAGGAGCTGTTGAAGAACAATTTAAAATATTGGGAACAGACAAATTTTTTATTCTGCCTTCAACAAGTTTTTTAGGTCCGCCAGGAAGTGTTGGGGGAGTAATTTTAACTGAAGAAGATATCAATGTAATAAAAAAAGTCAGAGGTGTAAAAGATTATTCTTATGTAACTATTGCAAACGCTGAAGTTGAATTTTCAGGAGAGATAAAATATCTGATAGTTATTGGACTTCCTTTGGAAAATATGGATGTTTGGACTGAAAGCGGAGCATGGGGAACAGATAAAGGAAAAGATTTGAAAGAAAGGGATTTAGGAAAATTAACTCTTGGCAGTATGTTTAGAGAAGGAAAAGTTTTCAAAAAACCAATTAATCCAGGAAATAAATTAATAATTAATGGAGAAAGATTTAAGGTTCAAGGAATTGCAAAACCTATTGGAAATCCAGGAGATGATAGCAGTATTTTAATGCCTTTAGAAGACCTTAGAAGAATTTTTGAAATTCCTAACAGGGTAGACCAAATTGCAATTCAAATAGAAAGTGATGAAAATATTTTAGATGTTGCAAAAAGAGTTGAAAAAAAATTAAGAAATTCAAGAGGTTTAACTGAAAAAACACAGGATTTTGATATTTTAACACCTGATGAACTTTTAGAAAGTTTTGGAGATATTTTAATTATTATCACAAGTTTTCTCTTAAGTGTTGCAGCAATTTCATTATTAGTTGGAGGAATTGGAATAGCAAATACAATGTATACTTCAGTTATTGAAAGAACAAAAGAAATTGGTGTTATGAAAGCTATTGGAGCTCAAAATAAAGATATTATGATGATTTTCTTGATGGAATCAGGATTATTAGGTTTAATTGGTGCTGTTATAGGTATTTTTCTTGGATATGGAATAAGTAAAACCATTGAATATATTGCTATTAATTCATTAGATACAACTTTACTTCAGGCAGCAACCCCTGCTTATTTAATAATTGGTTGTTTATTATTTGGTTTTTTAATTGGCGCTATTTCAGGGACATTACCTGCATGGCAAGCAAGTAAAACAAATGTTGTTGATGCTTTAAGATATGAATAAAGTTAAGTAAACATTTAAAAACAACATTTCTTTTAAAATAAAAAGAGATGAAAATGAAAAAAATAGGTCAAATTTCAATTTTTGTTATTATAGGAATTATAACTATACTAATAGTTGTTGCAGGATTTTTTATGTTCGGGAATAATTCTACTGAAGAAGAAAACTATGAGCCTGTAGTAGATGATGTGCATGAAGATAGTTCTACTGAAATTCATATTGTCGAGGTAAATATGAATAAAAGTGGTAGTGGATATAGTTTAGATGATCTTACCATTAATGTAGGGGATACTGTAAGATGGGTTCAAACAGAGATGATGGCACATACTGTTACTTCTGATGATAATAGTGATGGAATGATGAATATGGGAGATGGTGAATTGTTTAGTTCTGGTAACATGGAGATGGATGATGTGTATGAGTTTACTTTTAATGAAGATGGGGAGTTTCTATATTATTGTGATTATCATTTGATGCCTATGCATGGTATGATGCCTATGAAAGGGAAAGTTACTGTCGGTGTTGGTTCTACTTCTTCAGAAACAAAACAAGAGTCAGAAAATATGATGGAAACAACTGAAACAATAATGGAGTCTCAAACATATAATATAGAAATAAAAGGTCATGTATTTTCCCCTAAAACATTAACAATAAAAAAAGATGACATTGTTGTTTGGACAAATATGGACTCTTCAAAACATACTGTGACTTCTGATTCTGGAAATGAACTTGATTCAGTTTTGTTAAGCAAACAAGAAACTTATTCTAATACTTTTGATAAAGTGGGAACTTATAATTATGTTTGTTCAGTACATAGTAATATGAAAGGAACAATTATTGTAGAATGAAAATGAAAAAAATAGGTCAAATTTCAATTTTTGTTATTATAGGAATCATAACTATACTGGTAGTTGTTGCAGGATTTTTCATGTTTGGAAATAATTCTACCGAAGAAGATCATGAGCAT
>CAYFIZ010000051.1:0-3079 GCA_964343325.1 Candidatus Woesearchaeota archaeon | reverse complement strand
CTTTTTCTTTTATCTTTATTTTTTTATTAATCAGCTTTAAGCAACAACTTTATATTATAATAAACTTTTAGAAAAGGTAAACTAATTATTTTGATTTGTCGGACCAAATCCTTTTTTATATTCTGGTTGTTCCCATTCAAAAAATTTATCAAGAATTTTATTTATAAATTCAAAACTTGGAAATTTATAAAAAATCATGTGAATTATTTTATCTCCGCAAATTATATCCATTTCAATGTCTTTAGTGACAACAGGAATCCATTGGTCTTTCCACTTTCCATAATTTGAAAGAGATTTTGGAATTGTGTGATTATCTATAAAATATTCATCACCCATTTCTTCTACTATTTTTTTAATAATTTTTATTGATTTTTCTTCAGCTCTGATTTTTACATAAAATTTGTTTTCCCAATTTGTTCTTCCTGCTACAATGAGTTTTTCCATAAAATATTTACCCTCTATCTTTATTTAAATATTATGAAGATTGTACCACTTTTAATATGGGCTCGGTCAAAGGCGTGCTTATCACTTTTTAGTAAGAACAATAGAAATGTTTAAATAAGGTTCTTTTCAGGTAGATTCATGGAATATGCTATCGAAGGTTATAGACAATATAAACTTGATAATGGATTAGTCGTAGCTCTACAAGATACTCCTACACAAACCATTGTAACTAAACTGAGAGTTAATCAAGGATCTTCACATGAAAAGGAAGGTGAAGAAGGAATGGCTCATTTTTTAGAACATTGTTTAGTTACTGGAGGAAGCGAAAAATTTGATCCATTAACAGCAGATCAAATTAGAACCTCATTTGGATATTCCAATGCAATGACAAATATTGGAAGAACCATTACGATTGGTCAGATGTTGTCTGAAGACTTAGAGGCTTGGTTAGATTATACTTCAAATCATATATTCAAACCTAGATTTGATCAAGAAAGAGTTGATGGAGAAAGAGAAAGAGTCTTAAGAGAAATTTCAGATAATAAAAGTAGCCCAACACATATTGATAATGTTAAACTTAATAAATTATTTTATAGGGGTCATCCAGTAGAAAAACCCACACTAGGAAAAGAAGAAGTTGTAAGAAATGCAGATTTAGAAAAATTAGCTTCATTCCATAGAAGAGGATATCATCCAAATAATATGGATCTTATTATAGTTGGGGGTCTTCCAAACAATGTTGATGAAGCAATTAGAGATTATTTCGGTTCATTTCCAGTTGGAGAAAATACAAGAAGAGAATTTCCAATGTTAAAACCATTAGAAGAAAAAAAGATATTGCATTCTCCTGCTCCAGAAATGATTAATGAAGAAGACCCAAATGGAAGTTCTGCTAGAATAGTTATAAAATATACTGGTCCAGTGAATCTTCATGAAAATGAATATGCTGTTAAGGTAATGAATCATGTTCTTGGATCTGGAACTAATTCATTGTTATTTCAAAATGTTGGTTTAAGAAAAGGTCTTGCATATAACATAGATACTTTTGGAGATGGATATTACAATGCTGGAGAATTAGGGGTAAACGCTTTAGTTCATGCAGAAAAAATTGAAGAATCTCTAAAATCAATATTTGAGGAATTTGAGAGAATGAAAACTCAAAGAGTTGATGAAAAAACAATTGAAAGAATAAAAAGAGGAGCAAAATACAATGTTGCAAAAGCTTTTGAGACTAATGAAGGACAAGTATCTGCAATTGAAGGAAAATTAGATGAAGGAATAACTCCAGATTATTTTCTCGGTAAATTTGATAAAGTTACTCCTGAAAGAGTAATGGAAGTTTCCAATAAATATTTACCTGATAGAGAAGATGGAAAATATATTCTTTATATAAGAGATCCATTAATGGAAGTAGATTAAAGAAAATTAATAAATTATTTTCTGTTTAAATAATTGTGCCCTTCCAGAACTCAGAATAAATTTATCTCTTTCATCAGATTTATATATTTTAATTAATAACACATATTATGACATGGAAAATATTTTTTAGTTTTATTTTTATTCTAATAACTATTTCCTTGCTTGTTTTTTATTGGTTTATTCCATTGAATAAATTTGAATCTTATCAAGATTCTAGTCCAGATAATTTTAATTTTAGTTTAAATACTTCTAATAAGGGAATGCAATTTTATGAAGACATGAGATATTCTGATTCAAAAATTTCATACAGAATTTCTGATTGTACTTTACAGAAAGAATATGATATAGAACAATCATTTGAAATTATTTCTAATCTAACTTCTCTGAATTTTTATGAAGTTGAATCTGATGAAGAACTTTTTGCGACTTGCGACAGTAGAAATAAACTCGAAGGTGAATTATTTATTGCAGGTGAAGGAGGTCCTGTGAATATAGTAAAAACAGAAAATTTTAATGTTATTTTGAAAGGAGAGATTTTATTAATTAAAGAATCGAAATGCGAGAAACCAAATATCGCCTTACACGAAATTCTTCATGCTTTAGGATTTAATCATTCTCTTAATCCAAGTAGTATAATGTATAATACCAGTAGATGTAATCAAAATATTGGACAAGATATTATTAATAAAATAGATGAACTTTATTCTTCTCCAAGTTATTCTGATTTAGCTTTTGAAAATGTAACTGCAATAATGCATGGGAAATATCTTGATACAAACATAACAATTAGAAATTATGGCCTTAAAGATTCTGAAAAAACTAAAGTTATGATTTCTTCTGATGAAAAATTAATAAAAGAAATTGAAGTGAATTCTTTAAAAATTGGGTATGGGATAACTATGACTTTAAATAATATTTTAGTTCCGAAAATAAATATTAAAGAATTGGAATTTTTAATAGACTATAATTTCTCTGAATTGGAAAAAAATAATAATGAAATAAAATTAGAAATAAAAAAATAAAAAATTAGTCATCAAGGTCTAATTCATCGACCTCTTCATCAAACTTACCTTGTTCGGGAAATTCTTCTTCCTCCATTTTTACCTCTTTTTGGTTTTGTTAATTGCTTTTTTAATAGAATATTTATTTATAAATTCTTCTATAATTAATTATCCTATTTATTTTTGAAAATAATTTTAAATAAAAAATCCCTCCA
>CAYFIZ010000050.1:0-3108 GCA_964343325.1 Candidatus Woesearchaeota archaeon | reverse complement strand
TTGTTTTAAATTTTTAAAGGCAAGAAGAAAATAATCTTTCATTTAAAATAACCTCCAGAATTTTTTTGAATGACTAGAAATCTTCCTTCGGACATACTTGGTTGATTTACTCTTATCATGAGGTTTTACCCCCTATTTTTTCTTTTCTTTTTTATTTTTCTATAAATGAACCAAATTACAATAACTCCTGCAATAACCCCATATATCCATTTATTATCTTTTTTTATCAATCCTAATTCTAAAGCTTTTTCTTTTGAATAAACTTTTACAGAAAGAGGGGCTAAAACAGTTTCTTGTTTATTGTCAAAATCCTTATATTTTATCTGTGCATTTAAATTAGCATTTGTTTTTTTGAAAAGAACGTCAAAAGTTGCTAATTCAAAATCATCTGAACTAACAGTTCCAACATATTCTTCATCTGTTGAAAGAATCTCAAAACCATTTACAGAAATAATTTTTACATAAACAAATCCAATATCCCCTAATCCTGAATTTATTATTTTAATAGATATTTTTCCTTTTTCATCAACAATATTATTGTCTAATTCAATACCATAACTAAGCTCTGTTCTAGCACTTACTGTAACACCAAAACCTCCTGTTTTAGTTATTTTATCATCATCCCAGTCAGTGTAAGTTATTTCATAAGGAATATTATAATCTCCTGGTTTTATGTTAGCAGGTGCCTTTAAAATGAAATTAAAACCTTCTGTTTTTCCTTCTCTAATTTCATCTTCACTATCTTCAGAACCTCCAGAAGTTGTAAAAGAAGTGTTGTCTAATTCTAAAATAAGTGAAACATCTTGAATATCATCTTCAAGATTATTTTTTATATCTATTGTTAAGGAAGAAGTTTTTCCAGGATATAATTTACCCATACTAATAGAATCTACAACAACCGCAGAAATAAAGCTCAAACTAATTAAAAATATGAATATGCTTATTATTAAGTTAATTTTGGTTTTCATTTTGTATATATTTCAATAATAAAATTTATTTATAAATCTTTTTATCTGTTACCCTTAAATAATAAATACATTATTCTACCTTTTTCCACTTTTCAGAAATTTTCTTCTCAACATATTCAATTTTGCCATCCCTAATTGAGTAGATTGTTTTTGCATGGGTTTTTGCTAAATCAGGATCATGCGTAACCATAATTATTGTCCTACCTTTTTCATTCAATTCTGCAAGAAATTTCATCATTTTTTCTCCTGTTTTTGTATCAAGATTTCCTGTTGGTTCGTCAGCTAAGATAATATCTGGTTTGTTTGCAAGAGCTCTGGCAATTGCAACTCTTTGCTGCTGTCCTCCTGAAAGTTGGTTAGGATAATGTTCCATTCTATCATAAAGCTCAACACTTTTCAAAAGTTTTTCAGCTCTTTTTTCTTTTTCTTCTTGGTCTTTATTTTGAAATAACATTGGAAGCATGACATTTTCTTTTGCAGTTAAATTTGGAATTAAATTAAATTGTTGAAAAATAAAACCAATTTTTTTGCCTCTAACTTGTGCTAATTCTGATTCATCTAGATTTTTTATGTTCTCTCCATCAAGATAGATTTCCCCTTTTGTTGATAAATCTAAACTACCTGTTAAATTCATACCTGTTGATTTTCCACTTCCAGAAGGCCCCATAATTGCGACAAAATCTCCTTCTTCAATAGAAATATCTACTCCATCAAGAGCTTTAACTATATTATCTCCCATGAAATAATGTTTTGCTACATTCTTAAGTTCAATTATATTCTTGTTCATTTTTTACTCAGAATAAGGTTTCTGAGGCACCAACACCTCTAAAATTAAAACAATTTTCTTTATTTAAATTTAACGATAAAAAGTTTTAAAAACTAATATAAAAGACTAATAATATGATAATTCCAATTCGTTGTTTTTCTTGCGGCAAGCCAATTGCACATTTGTGGGAAGAATACAAAAAAAGGACATCTGAAGGAGAGAATAAAAAAAAGGTTTTAGATGAGCTTGATTTGGAGAGATATTGTTGCAGAGCAATGTTTTTAGGACAAACAGATCTAATTGAACTTGTTGGAAAGTTTAAGAAAAGCTGATTCACCACAATAATTCTTTTAAATAAAGTTATTTCTTAAATGATATGTTAGAATATTTAGCTGTTTATCACGTTAGTTACCAAGCAAAAAGAGGAAGTGATAAACATACAAATTATTGGTTCGATAGATCCAGTAATGAATTAAGGGCATTTGATGCTGAAAATAATGATGAAGCAATAAAAAGGGCTGAAGGAGAAATATTAGAAATTCTTTTAAGAGATTATTCAAGAGGTGATATAAAAAATTTTGAAGGTAAATTAAAACTTGTTCTTGAAGCAAGAAATGTTAAAGGCGATTTAGAAAATTTTAAGGAGTGAAATATTGATTTATCTCCTTGACACATTTAATAATTATTTTATTTTCCACCTACTTACATAACCACAATTTTCACAAATTATTATTTTCATTTTATTTTTAATTCTTATTTTTGGATTTTTATAAGATACAAGACATTTTTTACAAAATTTTTTCCTTGTTTCTTTTAAAGGAATATTATGGCTCATTGCTAATTTTTTTATTTTTTTAACTTCATTGGGTGATTTGTCTTTAATATCTAAAAAAAATTCTTGGATTTGTTTTTTTATTTCAGATTTTGAAGATTTCTTTTTCATAAAGAAAAAAAGAAATGATATTTTATAAAGAATATGAAAGACAGCTTAATGGTTTGGCATCTTGTAGGACACTACTGCCATTAACATAAGAAGCTTAACTTCTGGGTTCGGAATGAGACCAGGTGTTTCCAACATATTATGGCTGTCTTCAAAATTTTATTGAATTACTTAATTTATAAAACTTTTTATAAGGATAAATTGTGTTATTCTCATCAGGTGTGACTCTAACTTAAGGGAAAGTTTGTTTATGCCCTTTGAGTAATAAAGAAAACTGTTAGGTTGTCTTTATTGCGGGAGTGCCGGAGTGGTCAAACGGGCTGGACCAAGGCTCCAGTAGCTTAGTGCTTACGCAGGTTCGAATCCTGTCTCCCGCATGTAAGGTTTATAAAGTAAAAATTATTAAAATTTTAACCTGCAAGTTAACGCGGTAG
>CAYFIZ010000049.1:0-3144 GCA_964343325.1 Candidatus Woesearchaeota archaeon | reverse complement strand
CAACTAAAAGCCCTGATTCTAATTTTGTCAATTGGAAAGATGATGGAAAAAATGTCGTAAAATTTATTGAAGAAAGATTTATAGAAATAGAAGATTTACCTTATAAAAATTTAATAAGTAAATTATATAGGAAAAAAAATAACCTAAATAATGAAATTATAAAAAAATATTTATTAGAAGGTAATGATTTAAAACAACAAGGACATGATCTTCAAGCTGCTGATGTTTTTCGTAAAATCATATCAATAAATCCAAATTATTTTGAAGCATATGGTTTGCTTGGAGACTCACTTATATCTATAGGTGAATATTCTGAAGCAGAAAAAGTTTTATTAAAAGCTATTGAACTTAATCCAAGTTATGCTATAGCAATGGGTAATTTAGGAAATTGTTATGTTGTACGTGGACTTAATGCGGAAGCAGAAAAATGGTATAAGAAAGCAGTTGAATTAATGCCTGAAAATACCAATAACCACTCAAATTTAATGCTCTGTTTAAATTATGGTGAACATTCTAAAAAAGAAGTTTATGAAGAGCATTTAAAATGGGCTGATATGCACACAAAACATTTAGAAAAAGAAGTAAAACATGAAAACCAAAGTGATCCAAATAAACGTCTGCGTATAGGTTATGTGTCTCCTGATTTTCGCCTACATTCTGTAAATTATTTTTTTGAACCTATATTAGAAGCACATGATAAAAATAAAATAGAAACTTTCTGTTACGCAGAAGTTGACAAACCAGATGATGTAACAAAACGATTACAAAAACTTGCAGATAATTGGGTTTCTACAGTTGGTATGAGTGATAAAGAAATTGCAGAAAAAATTAGTTCTGACAAAATAGATATACTTATTGATCTTGCTGGGCATACAAAAGGTAATCGTCTTCTTGTTTTTGCACATAAACCTGCACCAGTTCAAGTAAGTTGGATTGGTTATCCAAATACAACAGGTATTAATGCAATAGATTATCGTATTACTGATTCAATTGCCGATCCAGAAATATTAACAGATAAATATCATACTGAAGAATTAGTACGCTTGCCTAAAGGTTTTTTATGTTTTAAGCCAAATGAAAATTCTCCTAATGTTTCTCCTTCCCCATATGAAAAAAATAAATACATAACATTTGGTTCATTAAGTGACAGCGCAAAAGTTTCGCAAGAAGTTATTAAAACATGGAGTGTTATTTTAAAAAGTGTTCCAAATTCTTGTTTATTTTTAAAAAGCAGAGCCTTAGCTGAAAATGAAACAAGGCTATGGTATTTAGATATGTTTGAAAAATTTGAGATAAGCCGTAATAGAATTAAATTTTCTGGTTTAGTTCAATCTTTTACAGAGCACCTCGATGCTTATAAAAATATAGATATAAGTCTTGATACATTTCCATATAGTGGAACAGCAACAACCAGTGAAGCACTTTGGATGGGAGTTCCTATAATAACTTTAGCAGGTGACAGATTTGCAGGGCGTACAGGGGCAAGTATTCTAACACAAATTGGTCTTAAAGATTTAATAACCAAAGATAAAGATAGTTACATAAAAACCGCTGTTACATTAGCTGGAAATTTAAGCCATTTAAATTATTTAAGAAATAACTTACGATCACAAATAAGTAAATCACAATTTTTTAATAACAAAGAATTCGCGCATCAAGTTGAAACTGCTTACAGAGATATGTGGGAAAAGTGGTGCGACAATAAAAATCCAAGCTTTTCACAATAATCAAACAATTTTCAACTCCTTCCCAAAATAATCTCTTGATATTTTTTGCAATTCAAGAAGTCTTCTTTTGTTTCTCCCTATTAATGCTGCTTTGCTCTGACTTCCAGCAGTTAAAATTATTTCATCATCTGCAACTTCTAAATCTTTAAATGTAATAGGACTAACAATCTCTTCAATAAATTTTTTCGCATTATAAATTCCCTTTGGTTCTGAAATAATTTTTATTTTTTTGCCAAGAATTTCATTGATTTTTTTCGTATTTTTTCCATTTATTCCTATTGCCTTTGAAATAAGATTTTGAGGAACACAAAAAATTATTGATTCATTATATTTAAAACAAAATCTTGTACTTACTTGAGTAATTTTTCCAAATAAGTTCAAATACCTCATATCTTGCATATTAATAGTTCCAGCCATTTAAAAGAAACCCGCTGGTTTCTTTCCCCACAGGGGACCCCTTTGAATTTGGGGCTTAACTTCCTCAAAGCACTGAACGGCGATTTCTAATTGCCTCCGCGGAAATCGCACAGATGTTAAACAACCTATTGGTTTTTTCGATTTATTTAGATCCATAAAATTACTCATTCTTTTACTTTTTTAATCACTTTTGGTTTAGCAGTAATTTTTTCAGATTCTTTTTTAACTAAAGACCCTGTAACTTTAACAGTTAATCCAGGTAATCCTGTTCCAACAGGAACTGGTTGATTCAGAATAATATTTTCAATAACACCTGATAAATTATCTTTACTTCCTTTTATTGACGCATTTATAAATTGTTTTATAGGTGTTTCAAATGTTGCTCTTGCTAATATTGATGATTTTTGAGCAATAATTCCCATTCTTGTAATTCCTTTCATTTCCCCTGTATTTGTCATTGCATCTGAAAGAAGTTCAAGATGTCTTATATCAATATCAAGTCCTTGAGTATTAAGAATTTGTTTTATTTCTTCAATTATTAATTGTTTGACTGATTCGATTCCAAATATACCTGCCATTTCATGAAAATCATTTGAAATTGTTTTGTCTTTATCAACTTCTTTTAAACTTATAATTTTTTTTAGATTAGTTCCTAAGGTTATAACAATAAAATTCTTATCTCTTTTAACAACCATAACTTGGTTTATTCCTTTAATTCCTGAAATTATTGTCTCTTTAAGTTTTTCTTTAAATTTATAAGTTTCTCTAAAATTATATTCAGGCATATTTAAGATTATTGAATCATTTTTCTCTCTTGATTTATATCCCATTTCATTAAGCTTATCAACAATTTTTTTTATTGAGATATGGGTTTGTCTTAATGCTTTCTTATTAATTCTTATTTCAATATTTTTTTCACTGAAATTTAAATTGATTTCAGATGCAATTTCTTTAATAGTAACTTCTTTTATTTTTTCAGCAAATATTTTTGCATTTTTTT
>CAYFIZ010000048.1:0-3255 GCA_964343325.1 Candidatus Woesearchaeota archaeon | reverse complement strand
TCTGGTAATTTGCCTAAAGGTGCATGCAGTTTAGGAAATGGAAACTGTAGATTTGTAACAGCTATGGAATGTGATAACATGGCAGGGGATTTTCAGAAAAATTTTCTCTGTTCTAATCCACATTTAGAAACAAACTGTGTTCCTACACAAGAAACAACATGTATTAAAGACAAAGTTTATTTTGTTGATAGTTGCGGGAATCCTGCAAATATTTATGATTCTTCAAAAGTTGATGCAGAAGCAAATCCAGATTATTGGGCTAAAGTTAATGAATTTACATGTAATATTGATTTAAACAATCCTGATTCAGCAAAAAGCTGTGGAAATTGTAATTTATTTTTAAGCAGTCAATGTGATAAAGCTTCTGGAGAAAATCCTGATTATGGAAATTATATTTGTAAAGATTTAAGATGCACTGATGAAAAAGGAAATAAAAGAAAGGTCGGAGATAAATGGTGTGTTTATGATAGTTATATAGGGGATGGAAAGGACACTGTTGGGAGTGAGCACTGGCTTGCATATTGTAACAACAATGCAGAACTTGAAGTTGATATGTGTGGGGGAACAAGAGGTCAAATTTGCGAACAAAGTGTTGCAGAAATAAATGGGGAAACTTTTTCAACAGCAGCCTGTGTCACAAATAAAGGGCTAGCTTGTATAAAAGGTGATGTAAGCTGCAGTGATCCACATTGTATTCTTAAAAAAATAAATGTTGATACTGGCTTTAAATTTGATGTCTGTAGTTCAAGATATCCAAGAGGTTTTGATTTAAGAAACCCTAGTGAAAGTAATAGTAATGACTTATGTTCTATAGCAAACAATGAATGTCTTGTTGTTTATAAAAAATGCCCTAAGAGTGGGTGGAAGTGTGTTAAAAATTGTAACTGCGAAACAATTGAATTTTCACGACAGCTCAATGATTTATGTGTTTCTTTAGGAGATTGTGGAAGTTATACTAATTACAAAGGAGCTTGCACAGACAATATTCAAGTTGAAAATGCTCCAGCGGTTTCATGTTCAGAATATCAAGGTTATGCTAATGCGGGAGGGCAACCTCCAGGATTACCCCAAGGACAAAGTTCAAGTGGGTCTTCTTCAGGAAGTGGTGGTGGAGGTAGTGGGGGAAGTGGATCAAATCAAGAAGATATTGAAACTGTAACTGGTATAGCTCAATTTGTAGGAGGTCAGGCACTAGATTTAGCACTGGGAAGAGGTTATATTTCAAAGATTGCAAAGATATTTTCTAGTCCACTAGTACCTGGAACAAAAACAACTTATGTTACCCCAGATGGAATGTGGGGTTTTGACCCCCCACCAGAAATTCCATTTTTAGATAAACTTTCTGGAGGAATTGAAGATATTATTACTGATTTCTTTAATCCTGGAAATCTTGTAGCTTTTGGATTAAATCAAGCTATTGGAATAGGTCTTGGAAAGATATTTAATTTTGGAGAAGGACCTGCTGAACAATTTGCTTCAACAATAGCTTCAGGGGTTGCAAAATACGCAATATTTAGTGCAATTGATGCTATGGGAATCGAAGGCTTACCAACACTTGTAGGTGAAAATTTTGTCAGAGACCTAGTATTTGGTTCAATGATTTCTCTTGGTATTTCATTAGCAATCTCAGCATTAATGGGGGGGCTTGGATTTGGCGGGTGTAAAACAAAAATAGTAAGAGTTAAATTTACATGTCTTCCATGGCAAGCTCCAAGTGGTGGAGAAAGTTGTGAACTATGCAATGAAGATCCTTTAAAACCATGCACAGAATATAGATGCGAAAGCATGGGACAAGGATGTAATTTAATTAATAAAAACACTAACAATCCATTATGTACAAGTAAGAGTGAAGAATTAACCCCTGCTGTAATTTCTTCAGGAAAAGTTATGACACAAGGCCATGAATTCCAAAATCAAGAAAATGAAAAAATTGAAATAAGAAGAAATAACGGAGGATGTATTCAAGAATTTACACCTGTTTTATTCACATTAGAAACAAGCAAACCTGCTCAATGCAAATGGGATTTTGATTCAACAAAAGATTTTGGATCAATGGCAAAATATCTCGCTGAAGGAACACAATACACATCAAAACATACTCTTGCAGTAGAAGGATTAAGTTTAAGCATTTTACAAGCAAATAATATCCACAGAGATATAATTGAGGGAATAACAGGAGATATGAACATATATGTAAGATGCAAGGATTCTTTTGGAAATATTAATCTAAATCCATACACAGTGAATTTCTGCATTAATTCTAAAAATGATATAACTCCTGTCTCGCACTCTTTAACAACAACCCATCCTAGAAATCAAGAAGTATTAAGTTATGAAAGCACAGAAACAGATTTCACAATGTGGATGAATGAGCCAGCAGAGTGCAAATACTCTGATACTGAGGGAAAAAATTATAATGAAATGACAAACTCAATGACATGTAAAACTGATTTAACAGAGATAGAATCAATGGGTTGGCCATGTTCAACAAAATTAACAAACATAAAAGATGAAAGCACTTTTTATATAAAATGCAAAGATCAACCTTGGGAAACAGATGAAACTAAAAGAAACATAAATGTTGAAGATTTTGTTTATCAATTACATAGAATAGAAAGTAAACTAAATATTGATTCTATTTCTATTTTATATGATAACATAGAAACTGAATTAAATCAAGATACTTTCACAGAAATCAAAGGGGGCGGAAATATATTTTCAATTGAGCTTGGAGTTAAAACATCTGAAGGAATCAATAACGGAGTTTCATTATGTTCTTACCAGTGGAGGCTCAATGATTGGATATATTTCCTTGACACTGGCTCACAGCATCATAAACAAAAATTCCAATATGTAACAAATGGAAACTATAATATTCCAATATATTGTCAAGATGGAATAGGAAATAAAATAATCAAAAATGCGAAGTTTGTCTTAGATGTTGACAATGATGCGCCAATAGCTGTAAGAACATATCATCAATCAGGAAAATTAAATGTAATAACAAATGAACAGGCAAAATGTTATTTTTCTTTTGATAATTTAAGACAATGCAACTTTAATATTGAAGATAAGGAAGACATGGAAACAGGATTTAAAACATCGCATTCAACAGACTGGATTGATGGAAAAACATATTACATAAAATGCGAAGATGCATGGGAAAATCAAAACTCTGGCTGTGCAATAAAGGTTATTACAAGTTAAAAAATTCCAAAGAATTTTTAAAATAAAAATACTTAAAAATAAGATGAA
>CAYFIZ010000047.1:0-3271 GCA_964343325.1 Candidatus Woesearchaeota archaeon | reverse complement strand
TTAAAACTTTCAGAATTTTCAACAAAACTTTCAGATGAAATAATTTCAAATCCAGAAGAAACTTTGAGTTTAGTAGAACTGGCAATTGAAGAATCTGGATTGATTAATGATGTAAGAGTAAGATTATATAATCTTCCTGAAAGTCTATATCTAAAAATAAGAAACATTCGTTCAAGGCACTTGAGTGAGCTTATTGTTGTTGAAGGAATTATCAGACAATCTTCAGATGTAAGACCGCAAGTTGTAAATGCAAAATTCGAATGCCCTTCATGCGGCACTGTTATTTCTGTTTTACAAATTGAAAAAAAATTCAGAGAACCTTCACGATGTTCTTGTGGAAGAAGAGGAAGTTTTAGATTAGTAAGTAAGGAAATGGTTGATACTCAAAGATTAGTAGTTGATGAATCTCCTGAATCTTTATCAGGAGGAGAACAGCCAAAAAGAATTAATGTTTTTGTAAAAGAAGATTTAGTTGAGCCAAAAATGGAAGAAAAAACAACTCCTGGAAGCAAAATAAGAATTATAGGTATTTTAAAAGAAGTTCCTGTTCCTTTGCCAACAGGAGGATTATCAACAAGATTTGAACTTGCAATTGAAGTAAATAATATAATTCCACTTGAAGAAACTTTTGAAGAACTTAATATAAGTGAAGAAGATGAAAAACAAATTCTTGAACTTTCTAAAGACCCTGAAATTTTTGAAAAACTTGCAGGAAGCATTACACCTAGTGTTTGGGGTTATAAGGAAATAAAAAGATCCCTTGTTTTGCAATTATTTAGTGGGGTAAAAAAAGTTCATGCTGATGGACAAAAAAGAAGAGGGGATTTTCATATATTATTAATAGGTGATCCAGGTGTTGCCAAATCAGTGACTTTAAATTTTATGTCAGATATATCACCAAAAGGAAGATATGTTGTTGGGAAATCAGCTTCAGGAGCAGGTCTTACAGCCACAGTTGTAAGAGATGAATATTTACGAGGGTGGAGTTTAGAGGCAGGAGCAATGGTTTTGTCAAATAAAGGGTTATTATGTATAGATGAATTAGAAAAAATGGATCCTTCAGATAGAAGTTCAATGCATGAGGCAATGGAGCAACAATGCATGTTACCTGATTTCAAATTAATGTTGTCAAATGGAAAATATGTAAAAATTGGGAGTTTTGTCGATGAATTAATGAAAGAAAATAAAAGTAAAATTCAAAAAGGAATAGATTGTGAAATTCTTTCTACAAATAAGGTGGAATTAATATCAACTGATTTTAATAATCACTTTCCCTTAAAAGCGTCAAGAGTTAGCAGGCATATTGCCCCTAAATCTTTTATAAAAATACTTCTTACAAATGGGAGAGAAATAACTGTGACACCAGAGCATCCATGTTGGATTGTAAAAGAGGGTAAAATTGACACGATTCCTGCTGAAGAGTTAAAAGAAAGTATGTATTTCCCAATCCCTTCATTATTAAAAATTTCTACTAAAGATTATCAACAAAAAAATGATGATTTATGCAAAATACTTGGTTATCATTTAAGTGATGGATGTTATGAATTAAATAGGGGGAAAAAAGTTGGAATACAGTTTTGGAATAATGATGAATTATTAATAAAAGATTATAAAAACTGCATTTTAAAGTTTTTTAAAAAAAATCCTATTATTACAAAAAGAAAAAATCAATTTGCTGTTAGGGTAATCTCAAAAAAAGTTGTGGAAGGATTTAATAAATTAGATAAAAATTTACTTGAAAAAGGCGATATAAAAAAGATACCTGAAAAAATAATGCAGTTTCCAAACGAAAATATAAAGTATTTATTAAGGGCATTATATGATGGTGATGGGAGTGTTATTTTTCAAAGTAGAGGAGGGTGTAGGATTTCATATGTTTCTCAAAATAAAGAGTTAGAGGAACAAATGTCTGATTTATTATTAAGATTTGAAATTCAATCATCGATATTTTTTGATAAACATTCAAAAGTTTGGAGGTTGGACATTTCAGGTCAGGAAAATCTTAACAAATTTTTAATGGAGATTAGTTTTTTATCTCAAAAGAAAAAACAGAGATTAAAAGAGTATTGTGAAAAAGATAAAACATATAGAACTATTAAGGATATTGTTCCAAATTGTACAAATAAAATAAATGAGATTTTCAAAAAATTAAAGATATCATCAAGAAAAGAAATAGGTCATTCTATTGATTTGGGTGTAGAAAAACAAAGAGTTTTTTTACAAAAACTTATTAGAATTGCTGAAAATAAATTAAATGAAATTCTTAAGGCAGACCCTTCATCAATTTCAAGGTATGCAGAAATTATTACCGAATTAAATGAATTAAGAAAGATAAGTTTTGGTTATTCAAGATGGATGAAGATTAAAAAAGTTACAAGAGAAAAGAATTATGGAATAAAGTGGGTTTATGATGTCACAATTGAGCCATATCATACTTTTATTTCTAATGGAATGATTTTGCATAATACAGTAACAATTTCAAAAGCTAATGTTCAAGCCACACTTCGTGCCGAGACATCTGTTTTAGCAGCAGCAAATCCAAAACTTGGAAGATTTGACCCTTATCAATCAGTTGCACAGCAAATTGACTTGCCTCCAACATTGATAAATAGATTTGATGTAATATTTACTTTAAGAGATATTCCTAATAAAGAAAAAGACACAAAAATTGCAAGGCATGTTTTACATGAGCATAGAAAAGAAGGAAAGGATATGATAATACCAAGGGAACTTTTTAGAAAATATGTAGCTTATGCAAGACAAAGAATTGTTCCAAAATTAAGTGAAGAAGCTGTTGAAGAAATAGAAAAATTTTATGTTGATTTAAGAAATAGGCCTGTTTCATCTGAAAACGCATTAAAGCCCATTCCAATTTCAGCAAGGCAGCTTGAAGCATTAATAAGAATGTCAGAAGCTTCTGCAAAATTACGTTTAAGTAATACTGTAACACGAGAAGATTCTTTAAGGGCAATTGAAATAATTAAATATTACTTAATGCAAGTTGGTTATGATTATGAATCAAAAACTTTTGATATTGATAAAATTTCAGGAATGACAAGTTCAAAAAGAAGCAAGGCTTTTGTAGTCCGGGATTTAATAACTCAACTTGAAAGTAGATTAGGAAAACTAATTCCTATAGAAGAAATTGAAAAAGAACTTGAAGGGAAATTTAATAAAGAAGAAATAGAAGACGCAATAAATGAATTAATAAAACATAGTATAATTTATGAACCACGAAGCGGTTATGTACAAAAAATATAATTAAATAAAA
>CAYFIZ010000046.1:0-3434 GCA_964343325.1 Candidatus Woesearchaeota archaeon | reverse complement strand
TAAGTATTCTTGTTCAGTACATAGTAATATGAAAGGAACAATTATTGTAGAATAATTTCATTTTTTCTTTGTTTTAATTACTTCTGATGCTTCTAATCCTAAATAGAAACCAAATATATGGTAAACCCACCAGAGAATTGGATGAAACATAATTCCAAAAATCATGAACGGAGGCGCACTATATCTAGCTACAATTCCAAAAAATTCCTGAACAAACCCTGAATATGAAGATACTAAATAAGAAAAAGATACCCAAGTTCCAAAAATAACTGAGAATAAAAACTTTTTAATATGTTTTTTACTGTCAAAAATTGTGAACCAAATAAGGGCAAATAAAACAGAATTAGAAAATTTAATTAGATAATAATAATTACTTTCTCCTACTCCTGTGATATGCATAATAAAATCAGTTAACCAAAAGATTGCAACTACAATAAAAATTTTATAAAGGGTTTCTTTTGTTATTTTCACCTTCATAATAACTTTAAAAAGACTCATCTATTTAAACCTTTCAAAATAGCTTTTTTTCGAAATACTGCCTAAAAGATACTTTTTTAAATAAATTATTTTTGAATAAATCATGAAAAAGAAGAAACTTCGTGAAAAAGGAAAAATCAAATTTAGTAAGTACTTTCAAGAATTTGAAAATGAAGAAATAGTAGCAGTTATTAGAGAACCCTCAGTAAAGGCAAACTTTCCTCAAAGATTACAAGGAAGAACAGGTATTATAGAATGTAAAAGAGGGAAAGCATATATGGTAAAAATTAATGATTTAAAAAAAGAAAAAAGAATTTTGATTGAGCCAATACATTTAAAAAAAATAAAACATTTTGATAAAAATGATAAAAAATAATCAATTATTAAGCATAGCAGAAATTAGTGAATATGTTAAGAAGGATAAAGATAATGAGGAATTTTTCAAATTTATGAAAAATTTCGTAAAATTAAATCCAAAGCAAGCAAAGGAATTAAGAAAAAAAATTGAGGGACTTAAATTAATGAAAGTAAGATCAGAACATTTAGTTAAGATAATTGATTTAATGCCTGAAGATGAAGAAGATTTAAATAAAATTTTCATTGATGTAAGTTTAGATAAAGATGAAACAAAAAAAGTTCTTGATACAGTTAAAGAATTCAAATAAAAAAAATGAAAAAAGAAGAATATTCAATAATCTTAGATTATCTACCAAATGGATACCCTTTGGAGGGAAAAATGATGCCTGTAGCTCAAGCTATAGGGGAAACAAACCTTATTTTATTGGAATTAATTCCCAGAAGGGGTTTAAGTTTAGAAATAGGGGAAAGAGTTTATATTGGTGAAGGAAAAAGGGATAAAATTTATTATATTCTTGGAAGACTTAAAAAAGAAAAAATTACACAAACTGCTAAAGAAGAATTAGAGAGATTTATAGAAAAAATTGTCAAGGAAAGAGAAAAAGAATTTGTTGATTTTTTTAATGAATCAGAATCAATAAACAAAAGAATTCATCAAATAGAACTTCTTCCAGGACTAGGGAAAAAATATATGTTAGAAATACTAAAACAAAGATCTATAAAAAAATTTGAGTCTTTTGAAGACTTAAGAAAAAGAATTCATAATCTTCCTTTCCCTGAAAAGGCTGTCGAAAAAAGATTATTGCAAGAATTAACAACAGATGAAAGACATAATTTATTTACACAACAAATGGTGAGAAATTAAAAATGGAACAAAAAACAAAAGATTTTAGTCCATCTTCTAAAAAAGATGAAGAAAGAATAATTAGAATTTTGTCAACAGATATAGAAGGAAAAATGAAAATTTTTCCAGGCTTGACAAAAATAAAAGGGATTTCATGGAGTTTTTCTAATGCAATTTGTAAAATCTTAAAAATTGACAAAAATAGAAAAATAGGTTCTTTAAATTCTGAAGAAACAAAAAAAATATTAGAGTTCATAAAAAATCCAAAGGTTCCTAAATTTATTTTGAATAGAAGGATTGATTTTGAAACAGGTGAAGATAAACATATGGTGGGAATTGATTTAGAATTACGAAATGAATTTGATATTAAAAGATTAAAAAAAATAAAAAATTATAAAGGGTTCAGACACATGTCAAAATTACCTGTTAGAGGGCAAAGAACAAGAGGAAATTTCAGGAAAAATAGGGCAAAAGGGGTTGGAATTAAAAAGAAACCTAAAAAAAGTTAAAATGAAAAAAAAACATAAGCAATATTCAAAACCAAAAAGAGCTTTTGAAAAAGAAAGAATTCTTGAAGAAGAAGAAATAAAAAAAGAATTTGGTTTAAAGAATAAAAAAGAAATTTGGAGATCTGAATCAAAAATTAAGTCGATAAGAGAAAGAGTAAAAAAACTAATTTCAGCAGGTTCTGAAGAACAAACAGCATTTTTCAATAGATTAAAAAAAATTGGTTTAGATGTAAATTCAATTGCAGATGTTTTAACCTTAAATAAAAGAGATTATTTAAAAAGAAGGCTTCAAACAATTGTTGTATTGAAAAAAATAGCTACAACGCAAAAAAGTGCCAGACAATTAATTACCCATAAAAAAATTCTTGTTGATGGGAATATTGTTAATAGCCCTTCATATCTTGTCCCTATTGTATTAGAAGATAAAATTTCACTTAAAACAAAAAAAATTTCTCCAATTGTGAAAAAAGCTTAAAATGAATCAAGAAACAAAACAAAAAAACAAAAAAGAAGTAGAAGCAGTTGTAAATATTTATACATCTTTCAATAATACTTTAGTTCATGTTACAGATGCTTCAGGAAGAACAATTTCAAAAGTCACAGGGGGAATGGTTACAAAATATAGTAGACTTAAAGCAAATCCAACAATTGCTATGTTTATCGCGAAAAGAATAGCTGAAAATATAAAAGATTTTGGAATTAAATCAATATATGTTAGAATAAGGGCAAAAACAAGAAATCCTGCTCCAGGTCCTGGAGCAAATGCAATAATCAAAAGCTTGTCAAGGGAAGGGTTTAAAATACTTAATATTCTCGACACAACAAGAATTCCCAGGGGAGGCCCAAAGAAAAAAGGTGGGAGAAGAGGGAGAAGAGTTTAAAATGAAATTAATAGAAAAAAAAGAAAATCAAATAACATTTACAGCAGAAATAAGTAATAGTTTAATAAATGCTATAAGAAGGTACATGAATAAAATTCCTATTCTTGCAATTGATGAAGTTGAGATTTTAAAAAATGATTCTCCATTATATGATGAAACAATTGCACATAGATTAGGATTAATTCCTTTAAAATATAGTAAAGATTCTAATATTAAATTAGTTTCAAAAGAAAAAGGTATAGTTTATTCTAAAGAACTAAAAGGTATAGAAATTATTTATGGGAATATACCTATAACTTTCTTAAATAAAGGGCAAGAATTAGAACTTAATGCAACAACAAAAACAGGAAAAGGTGTTGAACATTC
>CAYFIZ010000045.1:0-3470 GCA_964343325.1 Candidatus Woesearchaeota archaeon | reverse complement strand
TTAAAATTCACTTTTTTCTGATTCAAGAAAATTATTTTTCCTAAGCCAATTTACCTCATTTGGACGATATTTGAATATTACATCTCCCCTATCTTCATTTAATTCCCAAGGTTCAATAATTACAACATTTTCAGGACGAAGCCAGAGCTTTCTTTTTAATCTTCCCGGAACTCTGCAATTCCTTGTTTTTCCATCTAGACAATTTACTAATACTTTATTTCCACCAAGCCTTTGTTCAATAATTCCAAGAACTTCTTTTCCTTTCGGAAGTTTTACTCTTGTAACTTTTTGTTCTTCATTTCCTTGATTATTTCTCCCTTTATATCCCATATTACTTTAATAAAAAATGATTTTATAAAACTATAGAATTTAAATTCATAATTCTTATAAAATTAAAATTAATCAATTCAAAATGGCTTATGGATTTCATTTTGAATTACCTAACAATCTTATTTATTATGAAGGATGTGAAACAGAAGAAGATGCAATAAGCAAACTTGAAATTCTTTCTAAAGATTATTGTAGAAATGGGAATATGGGTTTTGGAGAAGTTCTTTTAATGGGAAATAAAGAACGTAATATTTTATCAAGATATAAAATTTTTTTTAGAAATGAAGAATTAATTATGAAAAGATTAAATTAAAACAAGTGCGAAAGGAATATTTTGAATTTTTTTTATTCCTTCTTCTGAAATAATTCCTGCCTTTAATGCTGTTTTAACAGATTTTTCTCCGATAATATTAAAAGTTGCATCTTCTTTTAACATATTCTGCATTATCTCAATTGCTTTTTCCTCTGAAGTTATTTCTCCCTTGAAAAAATTTTCCTTAACATCAAGCTGAAATTTGCCTTCTTCAAATCTTTTTCCAAGCAAACCAGCATCACAAACAGCAACAACATTTCTGTAAGTTTTTATGATTCTTACAAACATTTTAAAAATAAATAAAATAGTTAAAAAATTTAATATCCTTTTTTAGCTTCCTTGTTCTTAATTGCTTTTTCTGCATTATCTTTAGACATTATACAACATACTGTTGTTTTATTACAACTTGAACAAGTTCCTTTTGCTATAAATCCACCTCTTGAAGTTTTACTAATTACAGGATCCTTCAACTTTCGTTTCTTTGTTCCTCCAGTATCTTTACATACAACGCAATATCCTTCTACCATTTTTTTCCTCCTTTTTTGATTTAATGATTATCAATATAAGAAATTCTGTTTTATAAGATTTACTATATTATATTTTACTTCGTACACTATGCTTTGCTCCGCAAGCTAAGCAATGAATAAAAAGCAATCTGTCTTCTTTTAATAATTCTGTATCAGGTTTTTTACACTCTTTGCACAAAACAAATTCTTTTACATATTCTTCTATTTTTTGTTTTATTTTTAAACTTGGGACTTTTATATTTAAAATTAGCTTATCCCCATTCTTCTGTCCTGAAGTTGCAAGTTCTCTCAACAGAAATTTTTGCAAATGCTCAGGGTTTCTTCTTAAATGATCTACAATTTGAGAAAAGTTTATTATAATTGTTTTTCTTCCTTCAAAATATCCTTCTACTTTTGGAATTTCAAATCTCTCACTGTTTGCACTAACTTGCTTTACTTTTTTGTATGCTTCATCAAGAAGTTCTTCATATTCCATAGAATAGGTTTGAAGATAGGATTTATAAATGTTTTATGCTTTGTTTATTTATAAGTTTGAAAAATATTGTTTTAGGAATTGCCATAATTATATTGACAATTTCAGTTGCTATTTATGGCATTAATCTTTTTTATGATAGACCGGAGTATAGTGATTTTTGTGAAGAATTTAAAACAGCTGAAGTGATTGATACTCAAGAAAGGTGTGAGGCAATTGGTGGAATGCTGATGGAATTCCTAGAAAAATTGAGGGTAGTGATGTAACAGGATTTTGCGATAGAGATCACACCTGCAGAATAGAACTTGAAAATGCTTTGGAAAAATATTCAAGAAATGTTTTCTTATTTGCTTTACCTTTGGGAATTATTGTAATTGCTGTTGGTGCTTTTGCATTTGGACTTGAAGCAGTAGGAGCAGGACTTATGGGTGGTGGAGTTGGAATAATTCTTTATGGAGTTGGAGCATTCTGGAGATTTGCAGATGACTGGCTTAAATTTATTTTATCTTTAATAGGATTAATAGCTGTGATAATATTATCTTATTGGTTCAATAGCAAAAATTGGAATATTTGGAAGTCAAAAAATTTTTCGAAAAGGAAAAATTTTCTAAGGAAAAAGAAATAAAATTAGAATTCCATACTATTTTCTAATATATTAATATAAACAAGTGCAATAAAACTTATAAAGTTTGAAAATCTAATAAAATAAGATGATATCTAAAAGAAACTTATTGCAAAAAGTAGGTATGCTTACGGTCGCAGGATTTGTTTTAGTTAGTTGCTCAGTAAGGCCTCAAGTTTATACAGTCCCAGGAAATCCAGATATAACAGTTAGAGAATATAGTCAAGACAAGGCAGAATGTATGAATTTTGTAAACATGGAAAGTGGAACAGATCCAACATCATCAGCAGTAACAGGAGGATTTGAAGGTGCAGTTGCTGGGGCGACTTTAGGAGCTATAATAGGGGCAATTGCAGGAAATGCTGGAAAAGGTGCTGCATGGGGTGCAGGTGCAGGAGCTTTAAGTGGTAGTGGTCGTGGAGCTCGAGTTGGTCAATATAATCGAAATACAGCTTATGCAGTTTGTATGGAAGGAAAAGGTCATTTTGTTAGAAGATAAAATTTATTTCTGGATTATAAATATTACAATTTATTTTATTTTCATCCCAACCATCTTATTTTTCCAGGACGTGGCTCAAAAATAATTCCTTCTTCAAGTGATTTCTGAATTTCTTGATTTATTGTTTCTTCAGATTCATTTAAACTTGAAATCAATTTTTCTACATCAATTCCCCCTTCACTTTCAGAATTTTTTATTAGTTCAATAATTTTATCTCTTAGATTTTTTTCTGTTGCAAAAGTTTTTATTTCGTCAGGAATTTTAGTTTCAGATAAATTAGAATCTCCACCACTTTCTAATTCTTGCCCTCGTTTTTGCTTCTCAAGTTCAATTTTTCTTAAAACAAGATATTTTGGATCTTGCTCTTTTATAATTTCAGGAGAAATATAAATTTCATCGTTAAAATATCTTAAAGAGCCAATAACAATTATTGTCTGTCCCTGACTTATATTTTTTACTTTTTCAATTTCATCTTCAAAAGATTTCAATTTTATTTGTCCTGAGCCATCATCTAATGTTAAAAAAGCATAATTTTTTTCACCTTCACTTTCATATTTATCAACAATACTTCCTACCACATTAACTCTTACAACTCTTTTATTTTCCAATTCTAAAGAAGAAAATCTTTCATTGTTTATTATTGGGTTTCCACTTAAAATATCTCCGATTCTAAATTTGTATGCTATATTTCTTTTAAATTGTTCATC
>CAYFIZ010000044.1:0-3489 GCA_964343325.1 Candidatus Woesearchaeota archaeon | reverse complement strand
TGCGCTCATCAATAAGTTCGCAGAGGCGAAGCAAAATAATGCTTCATCGGTAAACATTTGGGGTAGTGGCAGGGCTAGAAGAGAGTTTTTACATGTTTCTGATCTGGCTCGAGGCTCTATCCAAATAGCAAACCTTCCAAACGCTGAGTTTAATGCGGCAATTCCACCAATGAGTTCACACATTAATATGGGGACAGGTACAGACTGCTCTATTCGAGAATTAGCTGAGTTACTTTGCGAAGTAACCGAATTTAAAGGGAGGCTTGATTTCGACACGAGTAAGCCGGAAGGAACGCCAGTTAAACGGCTAGATGTTTCATTGGCTCAATCTCTTATCAATTGGAAACCTAGTACTTCACTTCGCGATGGCTTATCCAGCACTTGGGAATGGTTTCAAGAAAATAGTAACAATTGTAGGGTGTAGATCAATGAGACATACGATGACCATTCCCCCTGAGAACCGGTTGGCGGGCTTATCAAGTGAAGATGTTCTGATTGTCTCGTTTCCTAAAACAGGTTCTACATTTACACGCTTTGTTTTTGCCAATGTTGTTTATTTACTCAACAAAAATTCGGAACCTGTTGATTTTTACAATCTTGGGCAAATAATGCCGGAGTGTCTCAAAGATAACCTTATCGATTTTTGTTGGAAAGGTGACCCCTTACCGCGACTAGTGAAAACTCACCAACTTGCTGAAGATAATCCGCTATATGCTCAACCCAAAGCACTTTATGTTTTAAGAGATCCCAGAGATACAATGATTTCGTTTTACTACTATGCCAGTAAGCGAAAAAAAGGCAGGTATGAAGGTACGTTCGACGAGTTTGTAGAACATAGTACCTTTGGAATTGATGCTTACAACAAACATATTGAGAGCTGGTATAGCAAAGCCTCTTGGGTATTCGATTATGAAACGCTAATGCAAGATCCTTTAGCGAGTTTTCTCAGAGTATTTGATGACCTAGGAATAAAGATACAAAGGGAGTTAGTTCAGAAAGCACTTCTATTTTCTCAACCTGACAAGTTGAAAGCAGCTGAAAGAGAGAAGTCCAGACCAAATCACTCAGTGAATTTTGACGAAGATTTCACCTTCGTTCGCAACGCGTCGGTAGCACAATGGAAGGAAAAAATGTCACCAGAACAAGCCACATATATCTGGGATCGTAGTTCAGCAATATTGAAGGCACGCTATGAGCGAGATTGATATTTCCCAACTAATTAATCAATTCAAACGTGATGGTTTTGTTGTTTTAAAGCGGCAAATTTCTCCAGCGGTCTGCCAAGAGATAGGTAACACGCTTTCTCGTGCCGTAGAGGTTATTTCAGCGCAGTCTTCAAGAGATATTACTAATCGATGGTACCTCACTCATCGCACTGATAGTGGCGTGCTTTACGACGTTTATCAGCGTTTTCCAGAAGCTAGAAAAGCAGCTGAAATGCCTGGGGTCACAGCATTCTTACAAAGCTACTTTAATAAGAGCATATACCTGTATGTTAACTCCTATCTTTATAAGCCAGCAGACAAAGACAATGATGTCCCGTGGCACCAAGATTTTCTTAATCGACCTAATGAGAGCGAGAAAGTACTAGCGTGGGTCTCTCTTGATTCAGCCACGCAAGAAAATGGATGTTTACAGGTTATACCTGGTTCTCATAAGCGTGGATTTAGAGAATGGTTTCATGTCGAAGGGGCAACGCATCATGACCGTATTGTGTTAGATAAAAACGAAGAGAGTAACAAAGTTTTTGTTGAGACTGAGCCCGGAGACATCGTTTTATTTAGTAATTATTTAATACATAGTTCTGCTCAAAATAGCTCAGACTTACCACGCCGTGCATTGCGGTTTGTGTATAAAGCACTTGACGACGATGCGTTGCCGCGAGGCTCAATGATTATGATACACACTGAGTCAGAAGATTTTTACACTGCCGTGCCTCTACCTAGAAACTAAGGTTTGCGGGAAGATGTGTTGCTTCTTAAATCATTGAGGTATAGGTTAAACATCTCTGCCTGATGAGATTGAGAGTAAGTGTTTCGCGCGTGTTGTGATATTTGCCCTGATGTTTTTGACACGCCGTTATTCAGCACGTCGTTAAGCGATGCTAGCAACCCTTCTGCACTGATATCTTTTGCAAGCCTTCCGTTCACTCCATCCTCAATCATATCTGGCATGCCTCCAATATTAAAACCCACCACAGGAGTGCCGCAACATAATGATTCAATAACAACATTAGGTAAATTATCTTCTAAAGCTGGTAACACAAATACATCAGCTGCGCTGTAGATTAGTGCAAGCTTATCTTCATCATGCACCTCGGAAAAATCATGAACTTCGGGGAGATTGCTATCAAAATTTTTTCCCACACTGCACAACATGATTCGACGGTTACTTGCTTTATTGATGGCTTTTTCAAGCAAGTGGAAACCCTTTCTTTTGTTATTAACACTGTCACTTATAAAAAGAACAATGTCTTTGTCTTCAGGTAGTCCTAGATGTTTTCTGGCTTCTCGCTTGTCTAAATAACGGTATGTTTCTGTATTGACACTATTGGCAATCCGCTTTATCGGATAGTGTTTAAACAGCGTGCTAGATGCCGCACATTCGTGTAACCAATTCGACAATGAAATTACGGCAACTGGGATATCGCTGTTCCGTAGAATGTTTTGTTTCGAGAGCAATAACTTTTTAGCAAAGTCAGGGTCACTGGTTTGTCTTAAAAAATGTGGATTACTGTCATCGGTTTTATATCCTTCAAACCCGTCACTATAATGATATCCACCTGTAAATGGTGCCATGTCATGTAATGACCAAATGACCCGCTTTATACTTTTAGAGGCGAAAAAAGTTGGCCAGTTCAAGAACCGAGAAGTCCAATGAAGATTTACCACGTCATACTCACTAATCTGCGGCGCATTTTCAATTCTGAAATCGCTATAAATTGAAGAGAATACATCGGTAAATTTAGACGCTGCTGTACAAATATCTTTGATATCTTGAGTCTTATATTCGTGTATGCCATTTACAGTAATATGGGAAACACGATTCAGGATGTTTCCACCTTCTAAACCAGTGAACGATTTGTAATCGAAATGGAAAGGGATATCGTCCCTAGTCTTATTTAGCGTCAGAAGGTGGCTAGTATGCCCGGCACAGGTCAATGCTAGATGTAATCTGATACACGCGTTCGCTGCTCCGCCTCTATCATAGGTATTGACAAGTAAAACCTTCATTAGCGAGCAAGCTCTTGGGGCGAATACATACGCTTAAGTTCGTCGTTGTCAGTAAGGTAATTGGTAATTTTACCGCCCTTAGTGTAATCAATCGCACAAAAATCGGTTTCTAACGTATGCGCAAACAACACTGAGTGGAATCGCATGCAAATGTTAAATGACGCACTTTGCATCGAGTGGACAACACTCGCTACAGTCGATAAACGTTTGTTAAAGGAGATATCGATATCAGGTTCGTCCGCGAAATAAGTATCAA
>CAYFIZ010000043.1:0-3501 GCA_964343325.1 Candidatus Woesearchaeota archaeon | reverse complement strand
TCAAAGTAAACAAAAATAAAAAATAAAGTGCAATAAAAATGTAAATCAAATATATTATAACTATTGTTTCAGGCATTTTAATTTATTTTTTTAATTCAAAAGGATTGCTTCCTTCTTGAACATTAAAATAATCATAAAAATCATCACTTAAACTTAATTCATAAGTATGTCCTATTTTTTTCCTTTTTATTAATTCTAAATCTCTAAATTTTTTTATATGATCATAAGCCTTGTTGCTTCTGATTTTAATTAAAACAGACTGCTTAATTGGCTGTTTATATGCTATAATTGCAAGTGTCTGCTGTTCTGATTTTGAAAATTCACTTTTTCCAGCGGCAAATTTATTTATTATATCAAAATACTTTTTTTTAACATCCATTTTCCATAACTTGTTTTTTTCAACAATTTCAATTGCAGAATTTTCCTTATTGTATTTTTCTTTTAATTCTTCTAAAAGTTCTTTTATCATAATTGGACTTAGATCTGAAAATGAAATAATTTCCTGTATTGACAAAAACCTTCCTGAAATAAAAAATATTGCTTCAAGTTTCTTCAAATTTTCTTTTGATTCTTCCATGAATTGAAGAAAGAGCTTAGGATTTTAAAGGTTTTGAAATTGACGATAGATTATAAAATAGATTATCTTTTTTTACTTCCCATATAATTTTCTAAATTAACTCTTTCTTTTATCTCATGAGAAATCACTTCTAATTTTTTAAGGTCTTTATTTTCATAAATTGCCCTTGCTTTTATTTTAATTCTCTCTGCAAGGATATTTTTAATTTCTTTCAAATTAATTTTTTCATCAAAAATTACAGGAATTATTTTCTCCGTTCCTTCTCTAATAAACCCATATTTACCTTTTGTAATGTTTACAGAATTTAAGTTTCCAAAAAATTCTTCCTGATACACTTCAGTTAATTTCGTTTCTTCTTTAATTTTCTGAATATTTTTTCTTATTAATTCCTTTTCTTTGAATAAGATAATTTCTTTTTCTTTTGTCGGCAACTCAATTGTAAGTTTATCTTTTTCATCCTGAAGAGGATTTACAATAATATTTAATTGGTCTATAATTGTACTATTATTGTAAATTTTTTCCATTTTAAGTTCAGACTTCTTTTCATTTCTATTTAGAAATTTACCGAATAATACAACTACTGCTCCACCAATTATTGCAATTGTGAAAGGATGGTTAAAAATTATTGAAATTGTTTCCTCAAAAGAACCTTTTTTTAATTTAAGGTATAATTTTGTTTTCTCTGGATTTTTTAATTTTCTCTGTTTGTATAGTTCACTAATCATTTCCTTCAAAACTATCTCAATTGATTTTAATTGAGAAGTTAAACAAGATAGTTCCATTTTTCCTTCAAAAGAAGGACCTTCATAAATTAAGTTTATCTCCTCTTTTTTAAATAAATAATTGCCTTCAATATCTTTTTGAATTTCTTTTTTCATTTAAAACCCTTTAATAACCTAACCCATTTATCAATCAAATCAATATACTTTTTTTTATTATTTTGTTCATATTTCATTTTGAATATCCTCTTTAATCTTATTCGCAATCACTTCTGCAAATTTTACTGGAACTGCATTTCCAATCATTTTATATCCATCTGCCACATCATTATAATAAAAAATAAAATCATCTGGGAAAGATTGTATTCTCGCACATTCCCTTACAGATAATCTTCTGTAAAGATATTCTTTTCCTTTTACAAATTCTCTTTTATTTTGTTCAATAAATTTCATTTTTGGTGCTTGTGGATGAATTGGTGCATGTCTTCCACTTGCTTGGATTGTAAAAGAATATTCATTCCATGCTCTTACACGATTTCTAGACATATAGATCGTTGAAAATCCCCCATTCATAAATTCATGATTAAAAATAGTTGTTCCAGTACCATTAGTTTTATTCTTTTCTTTTGCAGATTTTGGTTCTGGTAAATCACTAATAGCATCTTTTAAAAAAACTTTAGAATTTATTGGTTGTGGAAATTCAAATTTTTTGCCTAATTTATTATGATAACCCACAATAATAACTCTTTTCCTATCTTGTGGAATTCCATAATCTTTAGTATTTAATAATTTATAAGAAACATTATATCCAATTTTTTTAAATGTTTGAATTATCTTTTTGAATTCTAAAATATGTTTATTTGATAAGATACCTGCCACATTTTCAGCAAAAAAAAATAGAGGTTGTTTTGCTTTAATTAATTCCACATAATTATAAAATAATTTTCCTCTTGAATCATTAATACCTCTCATAGATCCTGCAAGACTCCAGCTTTGACAAGGTGGACCACCAACAAAACCAATAACTTCGGGAATCTCTTCAGGTTTTATTTTAGTTATAGATTTTTTACAAATCACATGGTTATGGTTTTTTTCAAATGTTTCCCAACATCCTTCCCAATTATCATTAGCAAAAACCAAATTAAAACCAGAGTTAGTAAAACCTAAATCAAGTCCTCCTGCTCCTGAAAAGAATGATGCTATTTTCATTTTCTTACCACAATTAATTTTGCTTCAACTTGTTTTGCAGGATTATCTGGATTTTGTATTTTTACATCGTCAATTGATATTCCTGTTTCTTTCTCAATAAAATTTCTATCTTTTTCTGGAAAAGAATCATATTTTGTTTTTCTCATAAGGGCAAATAATTGAAAATTATTACTATTTAAATTAAATAATTCTTTGTAAACTTTTATAGGATTCTGAATTGTCCACATTCCCCTAATTCTTAAATTTGTAATACCTAATGGATCAACTCTATTCACTCTTCCAAGTTCTTTAGTTTCAGAAAACTCTAAATTCATTTCTTTTAATCCATCACTAATTTTCATTTTTATTCTTTCATAGATTTCTTTGCTCGCAGCATAACAATCACCATAAACTAAAGATAAAATTTTAAGGTTATGATTATCGATATGTCCAACTGCATAAATAATATCCTTTTCAGTCCAATCTTCACAATTTTTACAAGCAGAAGTAATCATGGTGCTATCAGAATATAATTTTGATTTTGGATAAGAACTATTTAATGCCAAATCAGAAGCTCTAACTCCATCAATTTTTTTGACTTCAATGGAATCACTATTTTTAATAATTATATCTGGAGGATTATTTTGATTTCCCAAATATGAAAAATTCTCACTATAAATTCTTTTTTTCTTTTGAGCATTAGTTTCTTGAAAAGTATTACAAAAAGCGTCTTTTGTAAAAAATTCTAATGCTTCACCCATATTATTAGCCCTATTTATAGCAGAAACCCTTTCTTTAGAAAAAACATTGATCTTTGATAAATTAAAATCAGATCTTTTTTTTATTGTAATTATTGCCTTAAGGATATTTGTAACCATTTTTACCACTTATTTAATAGTTATATTAAAAGTTTTATAACTTTTTATACTTTGATATTCTTTAGAATAACATTAAATAAAAAATTCATTGAATAAAATCAAAAATTCTAAAATATTTTCATTTTATTCAAACTTTAAA
>CAYFIZ010000042.1:0-3515 GCA_964343325.1 Candidatus Woesearchaeota archaeon | reverse complement strand
TTTTATCAGAAACAAGATTTTGAATTTCAACAACTAAAGGCAAAAGAAACTCTCTTTGCTTTTCTTCATTAATATTTTTAAGTTTAAAATCTACTCTTGATGGTTCTTCTTCACCTTTATAATCAATTGATCTAGAAATTTCAGATACATAACCCATCATTTCTTCATAAACTGTAAGATTAATTTCACTTTCATTACCCTCTAAAATATACTTCAAAGTTATTTGTTTTGAATTTTCATGATAGTCTGAAATACAAGAATTATCTTTTTCATTAAAAATTTCAGGACAACTGCAAACAGAAGACCCTTCAACTAAAATTCCATTTAAACAATAATAAGGTTTATTCAAAGAACAAGTATCATAAAGAGTTCCATCATTACAAATTAATGCTTTTTCTTCTGTTGTTTGAAATAAAAAAAATAAAGATATCAAAATTAAAACAAATATTAAAGAGAATAAAAAAGAAAGATGTTTTTCATGGGAAATATACCAAAAAAAACTCTTAGTTGGTTTCATTTTAGAAGACCTCTTTTTAACCATGAATAAGGATATTAAAGAAGTTATAAAAAATTATCTAATCTAAAAACTATTCCATATAAATTCCAGGTTTTCCTGGTTTTGCTTTTTTTGCTTTACCTTCAGGATCATGAATATTTTTATCATTAACAGCATAAGGAATTACAATTGCTCCAGACATTGTAGAAATAATCTCTTTGTTCTCTTCTATAATTGGTAAATCAGAAGGAATTGCATAAACATAAGCAGTTGGATTTTTTATTTTAACTATTTCTTTAATATGATTAATATCTTCTCCAATCTTTTTAACAAACTGCTCTTGCTTCTCTAAATTTTCATCAATCTTTTTTTCATCATATTTAGGCCATTTAGCCAAACTAATAAATCCTTTGCCTCCAATCTTACTCCAGAGTTCTTCAGCGATATGTGGACAAATCGGACTTAACAATTTCAAAAAAATTTCAAAAGATTTTTTATCACAACCTTCTTTCAAAACTTCAAATAATTCTCTCAATTTAATAACTGCTAAATTATATTTGAAATTTTCCAAATCTTCTCCAACATCTTTAATAATTCTATTCAACTTGCTCTCTCCAAGTTTTCCCAATCTCCTGGGTTTAAAGCCCTTTCCAAATTCATACAAACTAAGTATAAATCTCAGACTTCCCTGAATTTCTTTATCATTCCAACTAAAATCTTTATCAGGAGAAGAACTAGAAATCAAATAAAACCTTAAAACATCTGCCCCATATTTATTTATTATTTCCAAAGGTTCTACCACATTTCCTTTAGATTTGGACATTTTCTCACCATCACTCGCCTTAACAATCCCTTGAGTAAAATATCTCAAAGCAGGCTCATCAAATTTCACCAAACCAATGTCTCTCAAAAACTTTGTATAAAATCTCGCATAGATCAAATGCATAGTAATATGTTCAGGCCCACCAATATACTGATTAATAGGACACCAATAATCAACTTTCTTTTTATCAAAAATATTCTTATTATTTTTAGAATCGCAATATCTCAAAAAATACCACGACGAATTCACAAAAGTATCCATTGTATCAGTTTCTCTCCGCGCACTTCCTTTACACTTCGGACACTTGGTCTTAATCCAACTTTCAACAGTTAAAAGAGGGTTTCCTTTTCCAAATTTAACTTTTTTAGGCAATTCAATTGGAAGGTCCTTTTCAGGAACAGGAACAACTCCACACTTATCACAATAAACAATTGGGATTGGAGTTCCCCAATATCTTTGTCTAGAAATCAGCCAATCTCTCAAACGAAACTGAACAACTTTTTTACCAAGTTTTTTTTGCGACAAATATTTTGTAATTTTTTCTTTAGCCTCATTATTATCTAAACCATTAAACTCTCCGGAATTAGTTAATTTTCCTTCTCCAACATATGCTCTAGAAATTTTCTCTTCCTTCAATTCATAACCAGCGGGTTGAATAACTTCTTTTATCTCAATCCCATATTTTTTTGCAAACTCAAAATCTCGTTTATCATGCGCAGGAACAGCCATCACCATTCCACAACCATAATCAGCCAAAACAAAATTCCCTGCATAAACAGGAACCTTTTCATTTGTCAAAGGATTAATAGCATACGAACCAGTAAAAACTCCTTCTTTACTCATTGACTCCAACTCTTTCTCAGAAACAGATTTCAACTTTTTCAAAAACTTCTCAATATCTTTCTTTTGTTTATTTGTAACAATTTCCATCAATCGCGGATGCTGTGCACTAATAACTAAAAAAGTAACTCCAAACAAAGTATCAGGGCGTGTTGTAAAAATATTCCAATTTTCATCTCCAATTCCAAATTTTATTTCAGTTCCGGAACTCTTACCAATCCAGTTTCTCTGCATTAGCTTAGCTCTCTCAGGCCAATTTAATTTATCCAACCCACTAATCAATTCATCAGCATATTCTGTAATCCCAAAAAACCATTGCTCCAAATGTTTAACCTCAACTTCTGTATCTTCATGCCTCCAACATTTCCCATTATGAACTTGCTCATTCGCTAAAACAGTGTTACACGTTTTACACCAATTAACAGCACTCTCTTTCTTATACGCCAAACCTTTCTCAAACATTTTCAAAAAAATCCACTGATCCCATTTATAATAACTTGGGTCATCTGTTCTTATCAATCTAGACCAATCATAACTCCATCCCATCGCCTTCTGCTGCTTCATAAAATTCTTAGTAGTTTTCTTATTGTAATTCTCGGGATGCTCTCCAACTTTAATTGCGGCATTTTCAGCAGGCAGTCCCAAAGCATCGTAACCTATTGGATAAAGAACATTAAACCCTTGCATCCTCTTCAATCTCGCATGAATATCTCCCAAACTAAAAACAAAAGCATGCCCCATATGTAGTCCAGACCCTGAAGGATATGGAAACATATCCAAAACATAATATTTTTTCTTTTTTCCTTCCTTGACTTGAAATATTTTTTTACTTTCCCACTTCTTCTGCCACTTTTGCTCAATTTGTTTAAAATTATAAGTCATAATAAAAAGATTACTCAATAACTTTTAAATATTACTTTTCACTCTTTTATTTATGCAAAAAATTCAATCTAATATCCTTGGAGAAATTATTTCAAGTAATTCAGCTGAAGCTTATTCCTTGCATAAAAAAAGTCATTTCGGAGAAAAAATTGGAGAAACAATTCAATATTCTTTTTCAGAAGCATTATTTCTTGTTGAAAAGAAAAAAATGAATATTTTTTCAAGAAATAAAAAAATTTCAGAAAAAGAATTACTAAGAAAATTCCAAAAATTTGACAAAAAAATTCAGATAAAATATCCTGTTTTCAAGGATTTAAGGCAAAAAGGATATATTATAAAAACAGCGCTGAAATTTGGGGCTGATTTTAGGGTTTATCCTAAAGGTGCAAAGCCTGGGAAAAAACATGCAAAATGGATTGTTTTTATTGATCATGAATCAAAAAAACTAACATGGCATGAATTTTCTGCAAAAAA
>CAYFIZ010000041.1:0-3556 GCA_964343325.1 Candidatus Woesearchaeota archaeon | reverse complement strand
ACAATTTAAAAACATACCAAATAAAATATTAATATATGGAAACAGCATTAAAAATACTTTCTGATGAACATCAAAATATCTTAAAGATGGTTGATAGATTATCTGAAGAATGTGATTCTTTACAATCTGGAGATGAAATTAATATTGATTTTTTTAAAAAAACAATTGATTTTGTTAAAGGTTATGTGGATAAATTTCATCATGCTAAAGAAGAAGATATCTTGTTTGTAGAACTTTGTAAAGACGAAGTTCAAATGCAGTGTAATCCAACACAACAAATGTTACATGAACATGATTTAGGAAGAGATTTTATTAAAGAATTAGAAAAAGGAATTAAAGAAAATAATAAATCTAAAATAATTGAAAATGCAAAAGTATATTCACAACTTCTTAAAGATCATATATTTAAGGAAAATAATATTTTATATCCTCTAGCAGATGAAGTATTAAGTCCAAATATTAAGAAAAATATGCTTGAAAGATTTAAACAAGTTGAAAAAAAACTATCCAAGGAAAAAGAGAAGCATCTATTATTTCTAAAAGAGATAAAATGAAAAAATGAATTAAAAAAAGGCTCAAGAGTTATTTCAAATACTTGGAAATTTCCAAACTGGAAGCCTGAAAAACAAAAAGGAAATGTTTATTTATATGAAGTTTAAATCTCAAAAATTTTTTCTTTTCTGCTGACATTAATCACTTTTGTTTTTCCTATTTTTTCCTCAACTCCTGCAGCTTCGTGAATATGGGAAAATATTGCAATATCTGGCTGGAATTTTTCAATAGCTTTTCTTACTGCTTTTGAGCCTTTAAATCCAGAGAATTCTGACTTGCTTCCCTTAGGATGTATATGAGTAACCATTATTTTTTTATCCAAACCTTTAATTTTTTCATTCCCTTTTCTTAATAATTCAAAAATCTCTGAATCTTTTATCTGATGGATTCCCACATCTGCTCCACCTGCTCCGAAAATCCCCACACAATCTTTTATAAAAGAATATCCATGAATGTTTTTTGTGTTTGGATATAGTTCTGCTAAAAAATCTACTGTTGCAACAGACTCGTGATTTCCTGGAATTAACAAAACTTGCTTTTTTGTTTTTACAAAAGGACCGATAATATTTTTTGTTGAGATTTCAGCAAGAGTTAAATCACCTGTTAAAATTACTAAATCAATTTTTTCTTTTTCTGCTTTTTTAGCAATTTTTTTTACAAATCTTTCATCTCCATGAATATCTCCTACTGCAAGAATTTTTGTTTTTTTCTTTGATTTCATAAGAATTAAAGAAATTTTAAGTTAATAAAGATTTAATTTAGAGGATAGTTTTTTTGTTTTAAACAATCAAGATTATATCTATTAAGTGCATATTTAAATCCAGTTAAAATTCGTCAAAATTCCAATCCCAACTAGATTCTTTTAGTCTAATATTACCTGTATTTATTGGTTTCCAATTATAATTATCTTGAGTATTTCTATTTTTAGTTCTATTTTCTACATTTCTTCCTCTTATTTCTTTATCTTTGCTTTTTTCAATTAAACATGTAACTCTTCTTTGCAGATTTGGATTATAATCACACAGATCTATTTTACTTCTGTCAAGAGTTTTGCAGTATTTGTTGAGTTATATAAGGTTTTTACATTAATAAATTTTGGAATTTGTGCGATACTTATTATTATGGGTTCTGCAAACATTCTTACTAATAACTCATTCCACAAATTTTAAATTTTCTTTCATAAGATTTCATAAAAATCTTAATTTATAAATGTTTGGGTATTTATCACTATGATTAAGTAGTATATAGCAAACTTACAAAAGATTTAAAAGTAATATATTTTCTGATATATCTATTAGAGTATATATAAAATGAAAGAAAACTTTGACATCTTTTTTAGAAGAAAGCCGGCAATGATGTTGGTAGCTTTGAAAAAAAATTCAAGGATGAGGTATGGTAGTATTTTAGCTAAGGAAGTTGATTGCACTTATAGCCATGCAGTAAAAATTCTGCAAACTTTAGAATATCTTGGTTTAGTTGTTTTTGAGAAAAAGGGGCGGATAAAAGTTATAAAACTAACCAAAAAAGGAAGAGAAGTTGCAGATGCTATTGAAAATATACAAAAATTAGTCAAATAATTTTTGCCATGCCCCTGAATTAAGATTAATAATCTTAGAAATTTCTATTAGATTTTTAAATCCCTAATGGCTCTAGAAGAATTCGAATGAAAATAACCTACGGTTTTTTTCTATTTTCCTTCTCGTTGCGGAAGGGCGATTTCTAATTGCCTCTGACGAAATCACACATTTAACGACAACCTATTGTTTTTCCCTTTTGTTTAAATTGATTAATCAAATCCCTAATGGCCCCAGAGGGATTTGAACCCCCGACACCTAGATTAAGAGTCTAGTGCTCTACCAAACTGAGCTATGGAGCCGTAAGGAAACAGCGTTTCCTTTACGTTCAACCTTTCTTCTACACTGAAGCTGATTTCTTTACTTTGATAGAAGTTATAAATTTTTAATAAGAATAAGTTTAAATTTTTATCTATATTCTCGCCATGTATGTTCGCACTTTGTACATTTAAAGAATTTTGTTTCTGATTCATCTCCTGAACGTGTTTGAACAGTCCAAAAATAACATTCACCATTTTTACATTTTTTACAATTTTCTGCAATTTTAGGTAGAGTTTGAGTATCTTTATTAGTTACAACAGCAACTTCTTTTTTCTCTTCTATTTTTTCACTTGTATTTATCTTTATTTTTTCTTTTGTAGAATAATTACATCTAGGGCATCCATAATTTTTTGTTTTTTGAACAAGAACTGCACCGCATTTAGGACAAAATTCCATTTTATTTTTTAGATAATGTTTGTTTAAAAAACTTTCTTTAATTGTGTACCTTCTAATAATAATAACTATCTTTCTTTACATAAACCTTTTTCAGAAGAAGGTTTTTTATTTTCAAAAAAGATTAATTTTAACCATCCAACATAAGGTGCGATTTTAAATTTAGCTTTTCCAATTATTTTTTCTGTAGAAATATTTTTTTCAAAACTTAACTGTCCATTGTTGTTATCTCCTATTGTTGAGAAAGTATTTCCATTAATTTCAATAATCCTATGAATTATTGGATGATTTGCTCCCCCATCAAAAATAACTACATCACCAACTTTTAATTTTTCAGGATTTGCACCTGTTACTAATAAAATATCTCCTTTGTTAAATCCTTTTTTAAATTTGAAATCTTTAAAATTTTCTATTTCGAATTCGGAATATTTTTCTTCATGATCTTGTAACCATTCATTATAATTTGAAAGCAAGTTTCCATTATGATACATACTGCATGATTCAACAATTGCTAAAGGTAAGGAAGTTCCTGTTACCAAACTTAATCCTGGGAAAAAAATAAATTTTATGAAAACGAATATTATTATGATTGAGAAAACCCAACCTTTTAGAGAATCATCTTTCCATAATAAAAACCAAAATTGGTCCCAAAGATTTTTTAGCTTTTTTTTTGAATTCATTAATGGAAAAAGAAGATTGTATTTTTAAAGTTTGAG
>CAYFIZ010000040.1:0-3626 GCA_964343325.1 Candidatus Woesearchaeota archaeon | reverse complement strand
TGCTCGCCTCCACGGAAATGCAGGTCTCGGTCGTCGGCGATGAGTCGAGCCTCCCCGCCGCCGCGATTTTCTTGTTTACAGGCGTGCTGGTTGTGGGCGGAGTGGTAGTAGCGTGGATGTGGCGGCTGGCGGGGAAGTGAGAATGGTCCAGACCGGTTAGGATTTAATCGCAAAAGCGGCATGTCCGAGTGGAAGAGTAGGGCTTCCACAACTCTTGCACAGCAGAGTATTGTTAAACCTCTTCAGACAGACAGTACACTTAGAGATGGCAGAGTTTGCTATCGCAATCGAATCCAAATCAACGTCAAAAATAGCTTTGTCTATATGTCCTCTCCATTCGCTTGCTTTCAGCTGACTTTCATGGATTTTTCTCACCATTTCATTCTGCCCTTCTGAATCGAGTGCATCGTATTTTCTAGTAAAAATTTTTTCATGCCGCTTGTGACATTCCCGACAGAGAGGCTCCATATTAATCGGAGAATCAAATCCGAAATTCTTGACACCCAGATTCAGAGGTATTCTGTGACTAATCTCGATAATTATGTCTCTCCCCTTCCTGCCACAGTATTTGCATTCCTTGGGATAGTATCTTTTCAGGAGTAGGACGAGCCTGCTGTCACGAGTATGCCTGCCATCCACAACATCTCGTCTGCGATTTGCCCTCTTGATAATTTCCTGCTTCAATTCGGGTTTTGACCTTTTTGAAGCCCAATATTTTTCAGACTTGACAAAAAATGGTACGAATATTTTGTCTGCATTACTATATACTCCTAGAATATCCACAACCCTCCTGAGAGATTTTTCGTTTCTGTGAGTGCCATTTTTAACCATTTTGGAAGCAACATTACGTGTGATTTCTCCTGGGTCCAGGCGCAAGCCTGTCGACTGCCAGGTTTCAATCAAATGTTCAAAATCGGTAAAGTCTCTCAGCTTCAGGGTAAACCTGAATTTCCTGCCTAGGACTAGATCACTCGCTAAGTCATGAATAGCACCCTGTATGGGTTGCCTGAAATTCCTGACATTGTTAAATCGGAGCAGATTCCTGAATTGTTCTTCTGCTCGATCCCTGTCCTTCTGGTTAGAGATATCCATTCCATCATAGATCTTCCAAAATATTTCGAATGCCAGTTTCCTAGACGTTTTCCCACTAAGTGCTTTTCCTTTGGAAACTTCTGACCAGAAGCGTGCAGTGAGTGCTCTGTATTCACCTCGACTGTTGATGGTGTCGAATAGTTCGAATATCTGGCCTGCAGCTTCATTGAATGAATTCACTATTCCATGAGCTCCTCAAGGTCTGCCCAGTACTTGTAAATTCTAGACATTTTCTCTAAATTTTTTTTAAGCAGAACTTTGGAATGTCGCTCACTTGAACTGAGAGTTATTTTGGCGTTTAGTACCTGCTTTACCTTTAGTTTAGCGGCAACCTTGGCTTGGACCTTGGTCAAAACTCTTTCGAAATATGATGTGAAAAGGGTACTCAGTAAACCATCATCTGAATCATGCTGAATGCTCTGGCTCTTCTCCCTGCATTTACCCCTTCCAGCGATTGGTTTGCTGAAATAAGTATCACCGGGCGGCCTATCAAATTCCCATAATTCATAGATATATTCCTCAGTTTTTAGTTCTTTTGATTGACTGGGTCGAGAACATTTACAGTATACTCGAAAAACCTGTGCCGCAGGTCCTTTAGGCATTTCAGGTTTTACCATCTGGTTTTTCATACCCGGAAAGAGACGTGTACTGCTGAATAGTGAATCTTCTGGTTTGCCTTCAACAGTGCTCTTTGAAGACCAGATTTCCTCCCTGCCAAATGAGTAGTCGTGATTTCCTTCCTTGCAATCAGTGAAGGCGGCTTCATCCTGCACGAATGCGGGATCCAGGCTTCCAATACCGCCCAGATTCAAATGAGATCTGTAGATATCCAGAAGTGTCAGCAGTATAAATTTAGTAGCCCCTTCCGAATCTCCTATCTTTTTATTATCTGGCCAGTCGTACTTCTGTATGTAAGCAGATTTTTTCCGGTGGATTTCGGAAGGCCCAATTAATTCATCTTTTCCGACATCAAGGGAAATTGCAACTTCTCCCAGGATTTTTTGGTAGAGGTTGTGTCCCCAGAAAACATCCTTTTCGAAGTTGCAGATACAATAATTCGGGCATGTTTCTTTCTTATCCAATTTCCAATTATGGTAATCTTCTTTCAACTTTCCAATAAATGAGCCGTATGTTTCTTCCAGCGGCAATTCGAAATTGGGTATATCAATTATCTTTGAGAAGATGGCATCAATTTCTTTCTTGATAGATTCATGAATAACTACACTTCCGCAAAATCGAAATCTATCCTCAAACGAATTATCTATGTGCTCAGGGTCGTATACGAACCTGAGGTGGCTGTGCAGTCCCTTCGGAGCTTCAAAATACATGGCGGTGCCTCATGCCTCCCAAGCGTATTCCCCGTCCCTTTGATAGAATTTGCTATAGTCGAAACAGACCTCTGTCCAGGCTTCGTGCACGCCAACATCCAGAATAGAATGGCTACTGTAGGTGTAACATCCCTCGGTTGAATCGTAGAATCGCCCCAGCGCATCCAGCATAGCATATGAACCTCGCATTACATCGTTAGATTCGTGGACAGGATTCAGACCCGCCTCGAGGTCTGTATGTTTCTCAACCCATCGCATGAATTCATCACATGTAATGAGCAGGGACTCAACGTCTCCATCATTCTGCCCCTCGACCGGAAGGATCTGGAAGACCTTCCACCTGTCCGGCAGCAGGTCAAGGACGAGCTCACGCATATCGTCACCAAGATTAGTTCGGCACACCACGGTGTTCAGCTTCATCCGAAATCCTCGGTCTTTGCACATATTCCAGACAGCAAGAGATTCTGAAAGATGACTGCTGTCCCCCTCCTTGAGTTGGAGTCGAAGACCTCGGCCAAGTTTGGCATGTAGTTTGTCATTGCTCGCATCAATTGAGAGTCCAATCCAGTCCAGTATGCCCACACATGCGTCGAGAAATTTTTCGGTAAGTTTGCTCCCATTAGTTACCAGGCAGGTGGTGAGGCCAGCAGCTTTAGCTACTGTAATAAGCTCAATAAGCCAGGGGCACAGGGTAGGTTCTCCACCAACAAAGGTGATTTTTTCGGCGCCTGCATCAGCAAGCAGATTTGGAACAAGGAGAGCTCTTTCTCTTGGGAGTTTACGCGCGCGCGGTATGTCTTCGAAGCGGGCGAAACAGAATTTGCAAGCGTAGTTGCACCAGGGCCAGAGATGCCAGTTAACTGCCGGGGGTAGCGGATTAGCTACAACCGGAAAATCAGGCAATGCCTGACAAATGACAGATATTTCGGTTGTCATGTTAGGTGTTGAATCTGGGGGCTATATAACATTTCGCGAATAAAATACCTATAGTTAATGCGAGTATTATTAGGGACGCTATTATTTTTCACGACGATACCAAATCGAGGGTCTTATCAGTAACGTAAAGTGTCCATAATTCTCGCCCCCATATCCCAGCGGCGAACTAATAAACACGGTATGGGGGTGCTGGTCATGAAGGGTGTTTTGGCGGCTGGCGCAGCGCGATGCCCACTCACACCGTAGCAATCATTTCTTCCAGGACAGCCA
>CAYFIZ010000039.1:0-3652 GCA_964343325.1 Candidatus Woesearchaeota archaeon | reverse complement strand
AGAAGGATACACAAAACCTTTACGTTTACAAAAATTAGTTAATTCCTCTATTGAAACTTGTTTTTTCTCAAGTTTGGGTTTTTTAACTTCTCTTTTCTCTGGCTTTTCTAATTCTTGTAAAAACTTTTTCATCTTTTTCTCAGCATCTTCTTTTGTTTTGCCTAAATATGCCAATGTTTTTGTTTTAACTTTCCCATCAACTCTTTTATTTTCATTAAGATAATAATATTCTTTTCCATTAATCTTTTTTTTAACAATGAATACCATGCGAGGACACCAAGGTTTCCTTCGCTTAACCTTCCTTTTCGACGCGGAAGAGTGATTTCTTCTCACACCTCGATGGAAATCACGAGGAAATCATTTTAATTGTATTAGGCACTACAAAAGAATATTTAAATCTTTCTATACCCACTACATTGCTATAAAAGCGGAGGGTGGGAATCGAACCCACGAAAATCCGGGCTGCAACCGAATGCAGTACCATTGTGCCACCTCCGCAATAAAGACAACCTAACGGTTTTCTTTATCAAACTTTCCCTTAAATTAGGGTCAAGCCTGATTAAGAAACCAAGGTTTCCCTTATCAACCTTTCTTAAAATAAGCTCGAGGCTGATATGCCTCTGACAGGATTCGAACCTGCGACTTTCAGCTTAGAAGGCTGACACTCTATCCGCTGAGTTACAGAGGCTATTAAAAAGAAGAAGAAATTGTATTTAAAATGTTTTGTTATTTTATGTTTTAAGAAATTACTTAAATTTAACGACATCAAAATCATTTACTAAAATTGTATTTTTAAAAACTTTTTTTGCATCATCTAAAATTTCTTTTAGATTTTTGTCATATCTTTGGCTTACATGTGTTAAAACTAATTTTTTTGATTTTGATTTTTTTGCGATTTCTCCTGCTTGTTTTGCAGTTAAATGTTTATTTTCCTTAGCTTTCTTTTCAATATCAGAATGGAAAGAAGAATCACAAATTAATAATTCAGAATTTTTTACAAATGTAGAAATTTTTTTATTGAAAAGGGTATCATATACAAAAGAAATTTTTACATCATTTTCCTTAGAAGTTAAATTTTTTGCCAAATATTTTTTTCCCTGATGAGTAATATTTTTTCCTTGTTTTAATTTTTGAAGTAATTTATTTGAAGGAAGTTTTGTTTTTTTCAGTTTTTCTTTATTTATTTTTATCTGTCCTTTTTTAATAAAGGTGTAAGCATTGCAAGAAACTCCATGAGTCATTTCTTTAGCTTCAAGATAAAATTCTTGATTTTCAAAAAACTTACTTTTAACTTCTTTAATTTCTATTTTATAATTTAATTTAAAAATAAAAGTTTTCAAAAGATTTTTCATAAATTTTTTTGTTCCTTTTGGACCATAAATGAAAAGTGTTTTATTATATCCACTTAAAGACAATGTTTGTAACATTCCTGGAATTCCTAAAACATGATCTCCATGCCAATGTGTAATTAATATTCTTGTTATTTTGCAGGGATTTAATTTTGCTTTCCTAAATTGTCGTTGTGTACCCTCCCCACAATCTATTAAAATATTTTCTCCTTTATAGGTTAATAAGACTGATGTATGATTTCTTTTAAGTGTAGGGATTGAACCAGAAGTCCCTAAAAAAGTTATATTTATCATTCGATAAAAAAGAATGTCTAATTTATATAAGTTATGAATAAAAAATTACTCTTTCTTCAAAGCAACTGATGCTGGAGAAATAAAAATTATTGTATCCCCTCTTAAAAAAGTTAATCCCACACTTCTTTTTATTTCATTGTTCTGCATTTCTTTTGTATTATCTAAAACTAAGTTTATATGAATATCAAAAGCTAGCAAAGTTCCTACAAATTGCTTATCTCCTTTCAAATGCACTAAAACTTCTTTGTTTTTTGAATTGTTCAATAAATCCAAAGGTCTTTCAATTCCGTTAGTCATATTTTAACTCTGCAAAATTTATTTATAAACTTTTCTTTAATAAAATTTCTAAAAAACCAACAAATATAAATAGAAGTTTATTTAAATAAAGAATAATGAAATTGTTAAATAAATATATTTGTAAATAAAAATGCGTATAGGGAAAAAAATTTCTGGTGGAAAATACATCAAAAGCAGAAAAAAGAAGTTGTATGAAAGACCTGGACAAAAAACAGTGGTAAAATTAGGAAAAGAAAAGAGAAAGTCAAAAAGAATAAGAGGGGGAAATAAAAAAACTTTTTTTCTTAGAGCAAAATTTGTAAATATTAATACAAAAGCCAAAGAAAAAAACAAAAAGATTGAAATAAAAAATGTTCTCGAAACCCCATCAAATAGATTTTTAGCAAGACAAAATATAATAACAAAAGGAACAATTGTTGAAACAGAACTTGGAAAAGTTAAAATTACCAATAGACCAAGCCAAGAAGGAATTATCAACGGAATCTTGATAAAATAATTCTACTTTAATGATTTTTATTACTTTATAATGTTACAAAAACCAAAAGCTTTATAAATGTAAACTATTTATAAACCTTACTATAACTCTAAAAATCTTATTTAAAATGTCTAGTAGTTCTATAAAAAAATGTCCTGAATGTGAAAGTATAAGTCTTACATACGATCCAAATCTTGGAGAAGTTATCTGCAATGATTGTGGTTTAGTTGTCGAAGAAAAAATGGTTGATACAGGGATTGATTTGCAAAACAAGTTTGACAAAGGTGAAAAAAAAGGAAGAGGAGGGGCTCCAATAAGCATACAAAAATTTGACAAAGGACTTACAACAAATATTGGAGAAATTTCAGATATTTACAAATTAGAAGCAAAACATACAAGAAAATTTTTAAGATTAAAAAAATGGCAAGAAAGAGTTTCAACAAGCATTGAAAGAAATCTTAGGTTAGCGATGGCTGAACTTAGGGTTACTGCTTCTTATCTTAATTTACCAAATGTTGTAAAAGATGAAGCATCAAGAATTTATAATTATGTTTTGCAAAGAGGTCTTGTAAGAGGAAGAAGTATGGAGTCTGTAATTGCTTCTTGTTTATATATTGCATGCCGCTCATACAATATCCCAAGAACGCTTGATGAAATGTCAACAGCATCAGATATTGAAAGAAAAGAAATAGGAAGAACTTACAGATTTATAATAAGAAAACTTGGAATTAAAATAAAGCAAAGTTCCCCTAAAGATTATATTTCAAGATTTTCTTCAGTTTTGAAACTTTCTCCAAAAACTCAAAATGATGCTTTAAAGGTTTTAAAACAAGCAGAAGACTTTGAATTAACTTCTGGAAGAGGTCCTGCAGGAATTTCAGCTGCAGCTTTATATGTTGCTGCATTAATAAATGATGAAAAGAAAACTCAAAGAGAAGTTGCTGATATTGCCGGAATAACAGAAGTTACAATAAGAAACAGATACAAAGAATTAATAGAAAAACTTAAACTTGAAGATAAAATAAAGCAAAAAGAAAAAGAGTTCAAATCTAAAAAATAATCTTATTCTAAAACTTTTTTAAATGAATATTCTTAAGAAGACTATAAAATATCTTAGATTGTTTTCAGCGGAGATGCCGGAGTGGTCAAACGGGCTGGGTTTAGGTCCCAGTAGCTTAGTGCTTACCTAGGTTCGAATCCTAGTCTCCGCATTCATAATGCTGAAAGCATTATTTAA
>CAYFIZ010000038.1:0-3852 GCA_964343325.1 Candidatus Woesearchaeota archaeon | reverse complement strand
TGACCTCGAGACTGGAGCGGAACCTCACAGGCTCGAGCTGGAAGAAGAATTTGGGTGGAGAAGTCAGCAGGACTTCGGAACTCTTTATCCCCTGTTCAACTCTCCCGAAAACTTGCAGGGATTGATTTTTAATGCAATGTTCCGAAGGAAAAAATCAAAGTCGTGAGCCATATTAATTTAAAGAGGACACTTTAGGACGGAGGGTTCCGTTCGTAAAACCCATTAAATAAGAGATGTGTGCTTTCCTTTTTGTTTCTTTTTCCTAAAAAGAAAATTAAATTTTTGGGGTGGAGAGACTCGCTTTTGCTTCTTTTTCTAAAAGAAGAAATTTTTGTTTTAGTTAAATTAATAAAGATTCCAGTTAATCGATTAGTATGCTCATAAAAACATTTAAACAAATCTCAAAAACAGATACCTTAATTGCAGGAGGTAAAGGGGCATCTCTCGGAGAGATGACTCAAGCAGGAATTCCGGTTCCAGAAGGTTTTGTAGTCCTTTCCGATGCTTTTGACAGATTTATTGAAGAAACTGATTTAAATGTAGAGATTGATGCAGTTTTGGATGGAGTTAATACAAAAGAAATACACACTGTTGAAAATGCTTCTGAAAAAATTAAAGGAATGATTCTTTCTAAAGAAATGCCTGAAGATATTAAAACGCAAATTTTAGAATGTCATAAAAAATTAAATTGTAAATTTGTTGCAGTTCGTTCTTCTGCAACATCAGAAGATTCTGCTTCTGCCGCTTGGGCTGGACAATTGGATAGTTTTTTAAACACTACTAAAGAAACGCTATTGGAAAATGTGAAAAAGTGTTGGGCTTCTCTTTTTACTCCCAGAGCCATTTTCTATAGATTTGAAAAAAAATTAAGCAAAGATAAAATTTCAGTTGCTGTTGTTGTCCAAAAAATGGTGGATAGTGAAGAATCAGGAATTGCTTTTTCTGTTCACCCCGTTACGCAAGATGAAAACCAGATAATTATTGAAGCTGGTTTTGGTTTAGGTGAAGCGATTGTTTCAGGTTCAATAACTCCAGATAGTTACGTCATTGATAAGCAGGGATTTTCAATTTTGGATATAAATGTAAATGAGCAGACAAAAGCATTATACAAAAAAGCCAAAAGCGGAAACGAATGGAAAGCACTAGGTGAAAAAGGAAATAAACAAGTTTTGACTGAAAAAGAGATTGTTGAATTATCTAGGCTGATTGTAAAAATTGAAAATCACTACGGTTTTCCTTGTGATATAGAATGGGCAAAAGAAAAAGAAAAATTCCATATTGTGCAGAGTAGGCCTATTACAACTTTAGCCAACTCTAACAAGAATAATACATTAGTAACACCTGAGAAAAAGAAACAACTTCCTAGGATAATGTATGACCAAACCCAATACTCTAGTTTTCATTGGATGGCTAAAGATGGAATCTGGATTTCAGAAGAAGTTTATGATGCTATGGAAGAAATATCAGGCTATAAACCGAACAGATGGTTGCTTTATTCTCAGGCAAAACCGAATTCTTTCTTTTTTGGAGCATACGATGAAGAAGCTATTGAAAAAGAAGCAGAAATTGGACTAAAATCTTTATCTGATAAAAAATTTTTAGAGGATTATGAACAAAAAGCTTCTAAGATGTATAAAGAAACTGAAAGAATTAAAGCATATTACAGGAGAAATATAAAAAATAAAGAGCTTGAACTTTTAAGGAGTAATCCTGAAAAGATATTTGATTTTTTCAAAAATCTAAAGAAAACCATAAAATTTGTAATGCAATATTATGTTTTAACTCAGCCACAAAGATTTTATGATGTTGAAAAAAAGATAGAATCCTCTCGGGATTATGAAAATTTAATTCTTTTAATGGAAAATGGTAGAGCATTAAGTCCTTTGGCCGAATTAAGATTACATTTCTTGAATTATGCTAAGAAGATTAAAAATAGTGGACTAAATCCAGAAGAGTTTAATAAAAAAAACAAAAAGGAATTTGAGAATCTAAAAGAAGTGCTTGACAGACTTGGATTTTTAAATCAAAGCATTTTAGGAGGTAAATATTTTGATTTAGATGAAATGAATAGGGAATTGAAAGAAATGTTAAAAAATTGGGATGACAACGAGGCTGAATTGAAACAACTTGAAGAACAAACAAATAAGATAAAAGAAAGAAATAAAATATTTGAAAAAAACAAATCTAAAGAGATTTATCAAATTGCAGAAGCTTCTGGACAGATGTTATTGTATAGGATAACTCTTCAAACATACATTCTGTCAATGCTTTTTTATTATGTGACCTTAATTGATTTTCTAAACAAGATTAATAATATTGAAAAGTTAGATAGTGATGCGTATTCATTTAATGATTTACTAAAATTAATAAAAGATGGGCGAAAATTAGTTAAAAAAGAAATTGAAAAAAGACAAAGAGCTTTTCTCGTTATTTATTCACATGAAGGCACTAAAACATACTTTGGAGATGAAGCGAGAGATGAAATAAAAGAATTATTAGAATTTAGAGAAGATGAAATAAACAAAGCTAAAGAGTTAGAAGGTAAAGTTGCTTCTTGGAAAAGTGAAGACGATTCGATTAAAGGTAGAGCATTTGTATTAACAAGTGCTTTTGATGTAGAAGAAAAACTTAAAGAGTTTCATAAAGGAGATTTTCTGGTTGCTACACAAACTCATCCTAACCTTGTTCCAGTTATGAAAAAAGCAGGAGCAATAATAACTGATGAAGGAGGATTAACTTGTCATGCAGCCATCGTAAGCAGAGAATTAGGAAAACCTTGTCTTATCGGAACAAGAATAGCTACCAAAGTGATAAAAACAGGAGATAATATAAAAATTGATAAAAATGGGGTGTTGAATATTCTAAAAAAATAGGGTTAAATCTCTTGTATTGCTCTATCTAAAGATTTTTGAGTATAATCTCTTATTTCCTCTGCCATAGCTAAATAATCTTTTAAATCTCCACCAAATCCTGACTTGAATTCTAATCCAGAGTTTCTTTCCGCGTATCCTGCTAAAGTTTCTATTACTGGCTGATTTCCACTTCCTGAATATATACTCTCCGCTTCTCTAACATTGCTTTGCCCCATTCCAAGTAATAAGCCTCTGTCTGGTCTAACAATTGTTTGTCTATTTATAGCCTTTGGAAGTGCTAAACCAAATTTACCAAATGCTATATCTCTATATTGGCTTTCCTCGCTAACAAGAGTTCTTGCTGTTTGGCGAGCATATTGAGTTAATCCTTCAATATCTTCTGGAGAAAGATTATCATTTTGTAAAAGTTTTTCTATATTTTTTAAATCTGAAACAAAACTTCTTTCTAAACCTAACTGAGCTATTACTCTTAAGTCTTTATCTGGAAGCTCATAAGTTCCTGCCAAAAATCCATTTATTTCATCTGCCCTAGTCCCACTTGAAGAAATCCCATAACCTTCTATCCCTTTATCTCTAATGTATTCTATAGCGAAAGCTTCTGCTAAGGGAGACCTTCCATTATTATGTGTGCATGCAAATTCAATCTTTTTACTCATAATTTATGAAAAAGAGCATACTTTATAAAAGTTTCTATTATGTAGTAACTTATTAGTAGTTATTTATTTCAAGAAGAGAAGATTATTTTAATATAAATCCTTTTTCAAAGAAAAAGACTATCTGTTTTCCTTTAGGAAACCCGCGAGTCTCTCTTGGGTGGAAAAAATTTAATTATAAATTTCAAAATCTTTGATTTTGACTAAATGTGCGTTAGCACGAAAACACACATCTCCTAACAGGGGCGGGTGGTCGGGGGTTTTAAAGTGTCCTCTTTACTAACTTTTTACATTTTAGTTTTGGCTCACGATTGAGTTGAACATCG
>CAYFIZ010000037.1:0-3996 GCA_964343325.1 Candidatus Woesearchaeota archaeon | reverse complement strand
CTGCAACTGATTTTGAAAGTTATTTTGGAAGAAAAAATTATGCTTCAAATACTTCTGGAGGATATTATGCTGCTCGCTTACCTATTTTAGAATATTTGAATAATATGAAAAGACAAGCATCTGTTCTTGCAATAAGGATTGAAACTCCAAGTTATTGGGCTTCTTTAGGAGTTTGGATTGTTCGTGAATCAGTTAGAAAATCATTAAAAAGAAAAATGGAATTTTTAAGTAGGGAAGATATGATTGAAGGTGTAAAGAAAATTGGTAAGATAAAATTTGATTTTGATTGCTCTCAAATTTTGAAAAAAAGTAAAATTTTAAATGAAGTTTTAACACAAAAAAGATTAGTGAATTGGTTTTAAATTATTTCTTAGCAATTTTCCACAAGGCTTTAAATTGACTTCTAAAAGAATCTGCAACTTCTTTATTTGTAGTTAGAATAGCATAATAAGGGGGTGTCCAAATGAAATTAACTGTTTTGTTTTCATAAATCAATGTTGTAACAGGGGATAAATATTCTTTTGAAATGTATTTGAATGTGGAATTTTTTGATTTTAATATTTTATTTCTAAAATCTTCTCTAACTAAAACTTTTTCATGTATATTATTTTTTGAGAGTTGATTGATAAATTGATATACAAATATTGGAAGAATTTCTTGAAATTGACTTTCTTCGCCAAATACAATATAATCTTTCTTTGTTCTAATAATGTCTTTTAAAACTGTTTTTAACCCTTCTTCACCTTTAAAAATTTCAACTTTTGTTTCTTCTTCTTTTGATTTTTTTAAATTAAGTAGTTCAGGCATTGCTTTTTGTAATTGTTTTTCTTTTTCTTTTAAATCTTGAACTAATTTTTCTGGATTAACAGCTGAAAAATATTTTACATTATTTTTTATTATGTAAGAAACTAATCCCTTTTCTATTAATTTGTTCGTAAGTTGATACATTAAAGTTCTATCTAAATTAGTTTTTTCAGAAATTTTTGTAGCAGTGGTTTCATTTAATTTAAGTAATTCTAAATATACTTTTGCTTCTTTTTCTTCTAAGCCTAATTCTTGAAGTATTTTTTGTAAGTTCATGAATGTCGGTAGAATTAATAATTTATAAGTGTTGTGATTGAATCACAACAAATGTTTATATATTAAATATTGTGACAACTAATTAATGATAAATTTGAAGAAATAAAAATAAAATGAAATTTAAAGAAAAAACTAAAGTAAAATTTTTTGGAGGGTTAGTCTTAGCAACAATATTTGGTGGACTTTATTTAATGGGTAGTTCAAAACCTACAATCTATGAAACAAAAGAAAAGACAGTCATTCGTCAAGCAGGAAAAGTTAAACTGTTTGGAGAAGATTTAGATAAAGATGGAATCTTAGACAAATGTTTTTATGGTTATGGAATAAGGGGTGGAGGGGGTTGGTTATTTGATTGTGATTCACCTCCATCCAGATATAAAGAACAACTAACTAAAATGGTTGACGATTTACAATCTTCTTATGATAGTTGGAGAGATAAAAATGAGCCAAGATAAAAATATGTTAGAAAAATTAGGGGATTTGTTATATATACCTTTAGCCATATCGATGTTATTAGGTCTTTTTGGCGGATTAAGCTATTATTCTTATCATAGTATGAAGGAATCTGGGGAATTAAGATTTAAAAGTAGGTTAATAGAAAGAGCAAGATTAGTTGGTGTTCATAATGATATTAATAAAATACAAGCGATTAGTTCTTCTTGGGATTTTGATAAAGATGGATTCTATGATGTTGATATACTTTACAAAGATGGAAGAACTATAAGACATTATGGCCTAGATTTTAAAAGAAAAGAAGATGTATCTGAAAGAATTTACTGGTGGCATCATGAATTAACTGTTAATCCAGAGACATTAAAAAGAGAATAATTTCAAAATTAGTTTTGTTCCTCTTCTTTCTTCCTCCTATACTCTTCTAACCTTTTTTTATTAGTTTCACATTAAAAAATATTGAATTTAAAGATAATAACATTTATATAATTAAAAAGAAAAGTGTTTATATGGAAGAAGAACGGATGAGATTTATGAAAATTTTTGCGAATCTTCCTGAAAAGATTAGAGAAGAAGATATTATTATTGTGATTGATGAGAAGCCTTATACTTGGAATGCAGCATATTTAGAAATAAAAAATAAAAGTGAATTAGGGCAGGAAATTTTAAAAAGATTAAAATCTTTGAAAATTTTATAATGAGTTCTAAAAATAATGAAGAAAGTGAAGAAAAATTTTTGAAGGATTTAGTTTTGGCTAGAATAGATATAATGCCTCAAAATTTTAAACTATCTATTGGTAATAAAGGAACTTTTAATAAAGAGCAAATAATGGAGAGTGTCAAAAGAGGTGATCAAATAGGGAAGCAGGTAATTGATATGCAAATTAATTTTATTAAGGCTTTAACAAGTGGTGAATTGACTAGAACAATTGTTCAATAAAATGAATCCAATTCTTTTAGTTACACGCCCTAAATATGATGATGGGACTGCTTATCTTTTTTATTATACTTCTTTAGTTTTAAAAAATGCCGATAAATTAAGAATAAGTAAAAAAGATTTTAAAGGGGAAAAAGTAAATTCAGAAAATATTTCCAAATTCATAAAAAAGAAAAATCCCAAACTAATTTTTATAAATGGGCATGGTGATGCTGATTCATTAGAAGGGCATAGAGGTAAAATTTTGTTTTCTACAGATACTAATTTAGATTTATTGAAAGGGAGGTTTGTTTATGCTAGGGCTTGTCATGCTGGTCTTTCTTTTGGAAAAAAGATGGTGGAAAAGAATAGTGGATGTTTTATCGGTTATAATACTCCTTTTTCTTTTTGGATTGATGACAAATATTCAACTACACCTTTAAAGGATAAAATAGCTAAATTATTTCTGGAACCTTCAAATGAAGTTATAAATTCTTTATTAAAAGGAAATAATGCTAAAAATTCTAATAAAAAATCTAAAAAAATGATGGTGGATAATATGAAGAAGATTCTTGAGATGGATAAGAAAAAAGAGCCAGGGGCAACAGGTTGGTTGAGTATTTTATGGAATAATTATCAAGGTCAAATTTTGCATGGGAATGAATCTTTTAATTTTTAATTTTCCTCTTCCTTCTTTTTCCTATATTCCTCAAGCCTTTTTTTGTTAGTTTCGCACTCAGAATTAAAACAAAAAAACCAAGGTTTTCTGGCTTTTTTTAATAACATTAACATTGGAAAACCGCAAGATTCACAATTTTTATCTGTCTTTTTTATTGTCCCATTTGGCGGAAGAGAATAAGTTGTTTTGCAATCTGGATATGCATTACACGCAACAAAATGTCTTCTTGTTTTTCTTGAATAAGTTATAGCTAAATCTCCTTTTTTACAAATAGGGCAAAGATTAAGTTTATTTTCTTGTTTTTGTTTTTCCTGCAGTTTTATATTTGCATTAAGCAGTTCAATACCAATTTTCTTTTCATTTTTCACAAACTGTTTTGCTATTTTAGTTATTGTTTCTTTTGCTTTATCAATAATTTTATCTTCTTTGCCCCTTAATTCTATAATTTGGGGTACACCGAGCGGTGTTTGTTTAAAATTTTTTTTAGATTCTTGAATTTTTTCCATTTCTTTTTCAAAATGTCTTGTTAGTTCTTCATCAATTATTATAGGAGAGTATTTTTCCAAGGTATTAATTAAAGAAATTCCTAAACTTGTTGCTTCTATTGATTTTTCTTTAATATAACCTCTGCCATAAAGTGTTTCTAAGATACTTGATCTTGTAGCTTTTGTTCCCAAATTTCTTTTTTCAAGCTCTGAAATAATTGATGCGGGTGAAAACCTTTTTGGAGGCTTTGTTTCTTTTTCTTCAATTCTTGAATTAATTATTTTTACTTTCCCATTCATATCTTGAATTTCAATTTCTTTTAATTTAATAGGATAAATTTCCATCCATGCTTTTTTTCTTATTTCTGTTCCCCTTGCATTAAACA
>CAYFIZ010000036.1:0-4054 GCA_964343325.1 Candidatus Woesearchaeota archaeon | reverse complement strand
AATTCAAATGGGTCAACACCTTCATCTGTTCTACAACTTATTTCGACTTTTTGATTAATTCCTTGTTTTTCAACATTTTTAATAGTACAAGAATTTTGCAAAAACTTTTCTTTTTCAGCAACTTCAACAATCTCTCCATTAATTTCTAATTTTGCTCTTGTATCTGGAGCTTCTAATCCATCTAACCTAACTTTTAAATTAGCTAAACAATAAAATCCTGGAAGATAAACTTGTGGAGATGTTTGTCCTTTTTTCAAATCAAAAGTTGAGATTTTATTATTTTCATCAGAATAAATAGAAACAACAGCACTATCTGCATCAACTGATTCTGCTCTTAAAAATCCTTTTCCATTCCAAAATCCATATTGCTTATATTTTTCACTCCATTGTTCATCATTAATTTCAGGAAGATAATAATTTGCTTTCCCTATTCCAAAAGCATTTTCAATATCATATTTTATCTTAGCTGTTAATTCCCCTTCAACAAAATCAGGCATTGATGATTCATTTTTTTGCTGTCTTAAAACAATAACAGCATAACCAATATTTTCTAAAATAGGTGAATTCAATAAAGTTTTCTGACTTTTTACAGCTGCTCTTGCAGGATGAAATCCAACGCCTGAAACTTCTTTTGGATATTTTCCCTTAAACGACATACTTTCAATTGTTTTAACATCTATCAAAGGATTTATTTTTGTTGCGGCAATCTGGCAAAAAACAGGAACATTTTGCTCTTCAAGCAAATCACTTCTTACAATAGTTGGAGAACAACCAAAAGGAGCAACTTGAAGAACAAAGTCTTGTCCTTTCCCACACATATCTGGATTAAAAGTTGGAAAAATATCAACCCCTTGACCTCTTAAATAATTAGTACTTATCCCAGGAGCACCAAACTGAGGACTTGATTTTGAAAATCCTTCTGCATATATTAAAGAAATCATTAAAAAAATTCCCACTAACAAGAATATCCTAATTCCAATTTTTTTATTTATTTGTTTCATTCTATCCCAATGTTGATACCATATTTACAAAAATTGATGATGTTAATCCAAAAAATGATAATGATAACTGAAATAAATTAAAACATTGGGTGTTAATAATATTAAAGGAAATAAATGCTAATATTAAAAAATTTAAAAATGTGCTAAACCACGATAATAACTTTAAATCCATTTCCATTTTAATTAAATATTGTGATTATTATTCCATACAATAAAGTCAGCGCAGCAATAACTCCCACTACCCACGCCATCCAATATAATACTTTCAAAGTTTTCTTCTTCATTTTATTTTCCTCCTTTCAATTATCATTTAAAATTTATATTTAAACCTCTTTCATCAAATAAAATATAATTGTTCTGCAATTTATCAACACTAGTTGGAGTTGGAAGTGATTGAGAATTTATTTCTATTATATTTGAATCAGATAATTCAGATTCTAAAACATAATAATTTTGTTTTCCACCTCCAGATAAAGCATTTGAAATAACTTGAGCTGGAAATTCAGTAGTAAAACATTTTTCTTTTGTAAATCCAAAAAACCCACCAACCCCTGACTGAGGAATCTCAATACACTGCTCTCTTTTTGTTGCCCCCAGAGTTAAAGAAGAATTCTTGTAAATAGAAACCTGAACCTCATACTGCCCTTCACTTAATTCAACTGTTTTTTGTTCTGGATAAACAATTGTTTTTGTATCATCATCTGAAATAAAACTCACTGTAGCTTTTCCATTATAATCAAGACTATTAAGTTTTAAATCAACATCTAACTCATAAAGTTTGTCTATTATTACATCAACTATTCCTTGTTCAACTGTTGAATATTGATATTTTGTATCTTTATACCCTTGAGCCTTTACAACTATAGCCCCATTAATACATTGTGGAAATTCTCCTTTCAATACTCCTGAAGAACTTTTTCCTATATCACATTTAGTTCCAAAACATTCATATGAAATTTCTGCATCAACAGGATCTAATTTAGTATCGAAAACATTTACTTGAATTTCTGTATTTTTTTGCTCGCACAATTCAGACACTTCTAATTCAAGAGCAGTAGTTTCTAAAGCCTCTCGAGGATTATTTCCTTGAATTACAACAGCCATAGGAAATTGAAAAATTTCGCTTGTGCCCTCTTGGGTATTATCGCTAAAAATCTGAACTAAAACAGGATATTTAAAACTGTAAACAAAATGATATGGAACATAACAAAATCCTAAAATTCCCATTCCTTGCTGATTTCCTACTGGATTGGCAATTAAAATATCCCCTTCAGAAGGGTTGGCTTCAAAAGCATAAGGCCAATTTTTTGAATTTAAAAATCTAACATCCCCTTTAACAGAAATATCCTCAATAAAATACTTGTTCTCTTCTTTTTTCAAGAAGAAATCTCCGTCCTGTATTTTAAGTGCAAGAGTATTTGCTTCAACTGCTTCTTGCAATTTATCAAAAACATCATTAGCATTCCATGTTAAAGGACTGCATGTTAACTCAACACCATCAACAGGAGCATAAAGTCTTAAAGTATCAATAGCATAATCTTCTAAAAACAAATTTTCTTGTTCATATTCATAAATTTTTCTTGCAGAATCATAAAGCATTCCTAATTTTGAATCAACTGAAATTTTATGGCTTCCTATTAAAATACTATCTTCATCTTTATTTATATTCAAATTCATATCAAGAGAAACATCAACTTTATTTTCATCAATATTTACATCTGCTTCAGCTTCATTAAAATTAATTTCAAATCCCTGATCATAATAATTATCAAATCTACATCCATTTATTTTTTCTTCAATAAAATTTCCAAGTTGTTCTTCCATATCTCTTCTAGAAGGAACTTGCTCTTTTTGTATGTTATTTCCAGAAACATAATACCAATAAGGAACAGGATTTCCTAAAAAATCTAATTGAGATGAAAAAGGCATATAATGACTTCCTGGCTGAAAATCTGGCAATTCAATATATCCTGCCTGACTTCCCAAAATATCTACTCCAATTAAAACTTCTTTTTCTAAACAAGATAAAAAAGTATTATAAACAGGTTCAATACTTATAGGAATTTCTGCAAAAGTAAAAGATTCTTTAAAAACAAAAAAAGCTGTAACTGCACCAATAATAAAAACTGCAATTATAATAAATATGGTAATCTGCCCTCTATCATTCCCCTTTGTAATCATACAAAGATTATGGAAATTATCTATATAAAGTTTATTGGGAAAAAGATAAATACTAAGATTTTATTTAATCTTTATGAAAAGGATTTGGAAAATAATTTTTGCTATTTCAGTTATTTTATTATTTTTTGGAGTAGTTATTACTATTGCACTGGGTAATATAGATAAAATTTTTATTTTGCAAAAAACTCCTTAATTAGCAAATCACTCCTATAAATTTTGTCAAGAAAATTGATTAGCCAACTCTTTAAAATTCATAGTATTCTTTTTTTTAATACTTAAAACACTTAATCCCCCGATAATAATTAAAATCCCGCTAATAACTTTAAGCACATTATCAAAATTTGTTATATATTTTGGCAAAACATAAAATTCAAAAGAAGAATTTATCAAATAAATTCCTAAAACTAAACAAAGAATAAAAAACAAAAATTTTTTACCATTCATTGTTTTAAAAGTAAAACAACATATTTAAATATTTCTTAATGTATTTTAAAATAAACGATCCCGTGGTCTAGAGGCATGACGTTTCCCTGACTTGGAAGAGATCCCAGGTTCGAATCCTGGCGGGATCATATTCTGACTTGGATGAGACCGCAGTTCGATTCTGCGTGGGACCATATAGTTATATTTGTTATTAATACAAGAAACAAAAATATAACTTCATCAAGATATTGGACAAATCAGTTTAAATGAAAAGGGAAAATAGAAAAAAACCGCTAGGTTGTTTTCATGTTCAATTCTGCGTGGGACCATTTTCAAATTATCTTTAACAAGCTTTAAAAATAAACATTTTCTTTTCAAAACATGAAAATTCCAAAAACAACAAAAAGATATTGTCCATATTGTAGAAAAAAAACAGAGCAAAAGATAAA
>CAYFIZ010000035.1:0-4136 GCA_964343325.1 Candidatus Woesearchaeota archaeon | reverse complement strand
ATGTTTATTTTTTATTCTAATAATGGGGATTTTATTTACAAAGACTTTTCATTAACAGGAGGAACTTCAATAACAATTTCAGGAAAAATTGACGCCGTTCAACTAGAAGAGGCTCTTTCAGAAAAACTTGATGAGATCAATACAAGAGAAATTTATGATTTAGTAACAAGGGATCAAACAGCTTTAATTATCCAAACAAAAACAGAAACCGAAGAAGCAAAAGAAATTCTTGAAGATTATTTAGGATATAAACTTAATAATGATAATAGTAGTTTTGAATTTATTGGTTCTAATTTAGGTGAAAATTTCTATAAGCAGCTTTTAATTGCTATATTATTTGCATTTGGTTTTATGGCTATTGTTGTTTTTATTATTTTCAGAACTTTTGTTCCTTCTTTTGCAGTTATTATTTCTGCCTTTGCTGATATTTTCATGACTTTAACTTTAGTTGATATTCTTGGAATAAAAATGTCAAGTGCAGGAATTGTTGCTTTTTTAATGTTGGTAGGATATAGTGTTGATACTGATATTTTGTTAACAAACAGGATTTTGAAAAGATATGAAGGTTCATTAAATCAAAGAATTTTTGGCGCATTTAAAACAGGAATTACAATGACTTTAACATCTCTTTTAGCATTGGTTTTTGCCTTGATTGTTGTAAGTTCTTTTTCAATCATATTAACTCAAATTTTTACAATACTTGTTATTGGTTTGGGATTTGATATTTTCAACACTTGGATAACCAATGTTTCAATACTTAAATGGTATGTTAAATCAAAAGGAAAAGAATGAAAATTAAATTAACATGGAAAATCTGGATTTTAATAATTGCCGTAGTTTTATCTTTTTTAGCTGTGTTTGGAACTCCTATGAGTTTTTTTCAAAAAGGTGTTTTAGTTACAAGTGTTGAACAAAATTCAACAATTTCTGAACAAGGATTAAAACAAGGGCAAATTATTACAGAAATTGATGGGCTTGAAATAGAAGGTTTGGAAAATTATTTAGAAATTATACAAGAAAAATTTAATTCTCTAAAGGGCACACCCCAGGAGGGTGCAAGAACCTCTTACGAGGCAAGTGAAAATGTAAAAACAATTTTAAAAACAAAAGATTCTGAAATAATTTTATTTTCAAAAAATCCACCTCAAATAACGGTTTCAGAAATTCCAAAAACAAATATTAAAACAGGCTTGGATATTTCAGGAGGTTCAAGAGCTTTAGTCAAGGCACAAGATATAAAACTTTCTTCTTCAGATGCAGAGGATTTAAAAAAAGTAATAGAAAACAGATTAAATGTTTATGGAATTGAAGATGTTAAAATTACAACAATTACTGATTTTTCTGGAGATTATTATATTAGAATTGAAATTGCAGGAACAACACCTGAAGATTTAAAGAATTTAATTTCACAGCAAGGAAAATTTGAAGCAAAAATAGGAAATGAAATTGTTTTCATTGGAGGAAAAAAAGACATAACTTCTGTTACAAGATCAGGGCAAGATGCAATAATAGAATCCTGTCAAGAATCTAATGATTTTTATTTTTGTAATTTCAGATTTACTATTTTCTTGAGTGAAGATGCAGCAAAAAGACATTCTGAAATAACTGAGAAATTAGATGTAAATTCAACTCTTGATGGAAGTTATTTATCAGAAAAATTGGATTTATTTTTAGATGATAAACTTGTTGATAGTTTGTTAATTAGTGAAGGACTTAAAGGAAGAATTACAACACAAATTTCAATTAGCGGTTCAGGAACTGCAGACACACAAGAAAAAGCTTATGAAAATGCAAGAAATGAAATGAACAATCTTCAAACAATTTTAATTACAGGAAGTTTGCCTTATAAATTAGAAGTAGTTAAGTTAGATACAATTTCTCCTTCTTTAGGAAAAGAATTTGTGAATTCCATTTTATTGGCAGGAATTTCAGCTCTTTTTGTAGTTTCATTATTTATTTTTTTAAGATATAGAAATTTTAAATCTTCAATTGCTTTGTTACTTACAAGTTTGTCTGAAATAATTATTATTTTAGGAATTGCTTCAATAATAAGCTGGAATCTTGATCTTCCAAGTATTGCTGGAATTCTTGCAACAATAGGAATTGGGATAGACCAGCAAATTATTATTTTAGATGAGGCAAGAGAAACATTTTCAAGTTTGAAACAAAGATTAAAAAGAGCTTTCACAATTATTTTAGGAGCTTATTTCACAGCAGTTGTTGCTTTGATTCCATTGTATTGGGCAGCTGCAGGATTTTTCAAAGGATTTGCAATCACAACAATTATTGGGATCACAGCAGGAGTTTTAATTACACGTCCCGCCTTTACAGATATTATTAGGAAGATTGAAGAATAAAATGTATCCTTTACAACATTTAATTTTAGGAACTGCTTTTTCAGCAATTTTATTCGATATTTTTCCATGGATTGGTTTAATTGGATTTTTCCTAATTATTTTATCAACATTTTTTATTGATGTTGACCATTATCTTTTTTATGTTTATAAGAATAAAAATATTTCTTTGAAAAGTGCTTATAATTGGTTTATTAAAAAAGGAAGAAAATTAAGAAAATTATCAAGAGAAAAAAGAGAAAAATACAAAAGTGAAATACTTATTTTCCATGGAATTGAGTTTTGGATTTTTCTTGCTATTTTATCTTTTATTCATAATTATTTCTTTTTTATTTTTATAGGGATTATGTTTCATATGTTTCTTGACTTTACATTCCCTAATGTAGAAGAGTCTTATTATAATAAAATTTCTCAAATAGATAATTGGAAAAATAATAAAAATAAGAAAGAATTTATACTCCACAAAGAATAAAAACAAAAATAGTTATTTCTTTTTATGAAAAATAATTTAATAAAAGGGGAAAGAAAAAATATAAAAGATATTCTTAGAAGAATAATAAAAAGAGATTTTTCAGGAAACACTGGTTTAGTTATTAAAAATAGCCTTTATCAATTTTCAACAAATCTTGTAACTAAAATTGGTTCTTTGATTTTTATGATAGTTTTAGCAAGAGTACTTATGCCAGAGTTATTTGGATTATATAGTTTAGCTTTATCTACAATTTTAATTTTTGTAGCTTTTTCCGAATTAGGGATAGGTCATACCTTAATTAGATTTGTCTCAAAAGAATTTGGAAAAAATAAAAAAAGGAAAAACGCAAAATCTTATGTTGTTTATTTAGCAAAAATAAAATTATTTTTAACTTTTGTTTCAATACTAATCTTGATAATTTTTGCGAGATTTATCTCAGATAATTATTATCAAAAACCTATTTTTTTAGCTTTGATTGCAGGTTTATTATTTATTTTATTTGTTGGAATTACTGGATTTTTACAAGCAATTCTTATGGCTTCAAGTAATTTTAGGGAAATTTTTTATAGGGAAATTGTTTTTCAAATAATTAGATTAACTATAATTCCTTTGTTAATTTTATTTTCTTTAAGGCAGTTTTTTTCAAACGAATTTCTTTTATTTTTCATAATACTTTTCTTAAGTTTTTCTTATCTTATTTCTTCAATTTTTCTTTTATTTTTCTCTAAGAATAAGTTAAAATATCTAACAGAGAAGAAAAAAGAAATTTCTTTTTTAGAAAAGAAAAAAGTAAATAAATTTATACTTCCCATTTCTGCAACAGTAGTCACAGCAGCTTTTTTTGGATATATTGATATGATAATGCTTGGAAGATTTGTTCTTTCAGAATATATTGCTTATTATAGGGTTGCATTAATTTTTGCATTGACATTAATCCCTTTAATTACTTTTTCAACTGTTTTACTGCCTATTTTTAGCAAATTAAAAAATAAACAACTAGAAAGAGGATTTAAGAAATCTATTTCAATAACCTTATTGTTTTCATCAGTATTAGCTTTATTTGTTTTTTTATTATCTCCATTTATAATTAACTTTATTTATGGAAAAGATTATGCGAATTCAATTAATATTCTTAGGTTTTTCTCTTTATTATTAATAAGTATTCCATTAACTTCAATTTATGAAAGTTATTTTACAGCAAAAGGAAAACCAATTATCATTGCAAAACTTTTAATTATTTCTGTAATTATTAATATTATCCTGAATTTTTTAGCAATTTTCTTTCTTATAAGCTATGCAAATTTATCAGT
>CAYFIZ010000034.1:0-4167 GCA_964343325.1 Candidatus Woesearchaeota archaeon | reverse complement strand
TTTCTATTTTCTTGATTATTGGTTGCCATATTTCTGTTAAGTAATTATCATCAAAACCATTTATTACTGCTAAAATTCTTTCAACACCTCTTCCATTGTCTATATTTTTTTGCTTTGCCTCATTGTAATTTCCTTTTTTATCTTTGTTATATTCCATTAAAACATCATTCCAAATTTCAACCCAATTCTTATCAGAAGCATCAAATTTTTTTGGAGCTAGTTTGTTATTCAATTTCCAATAAAACATTTCTGTATCAGGACCACAAGGACCTGTTTTGCCTGCAGGACCCCACCAATTATCTTCTTTTCCAAGAAAAGCAATTCTTTCTTTTGGAATTCCTAATGACAACCAAATTTCTTCTGATTCAGTATCTTTTGGAGCGTTTTTATCACCTTTGAAGATACTTACTGCTAATCTTTCAATAGGAAATTTATATTCTTTTGTTGCTAATTCAAAACTCATTTCAATTGCTTGTTTTTTCCAATAATCTCCTAAACTCCAGTTTCCAAGCATTTCAAAAAAAGTGTGATGTGTTGAATCTCCAACTTCGTTAATATCCCTTGTTCTAATACATTTTTGAACATTTACAATTCTTTTTCCTAAAGGATGTTTTTGTCCTAGTAAATAAGGAACTAAAGGATGCATTCCTGCAGAAATAAATAATGTTGTTGGATCGTTTTCAGGAATAAGGCTTGCGTTTGGAATTTCTTTATGATCTTTTGATTTAAAAAATTCTATATATTTTTTTATTAATTCTTTTCTAGTTATCATGGTAATACATACGAGGACACCAATACCCTTAGGAAGAGCATAAAGGTTTCCTTCGCTTAACACTCAACTTCTCTTAAGTTAAGCTCAAGCCTGATAAAAAATAAGAACTAAGGTTTTAAAATTATTTGGTTATCTCTGTAATGTATTAAGTTTTTCTTGAATCTCTTGAAGTTGAGATTCAATATGGTCGCTATCTTTTTTTCTTTTTGGTTTAATTTTAATTTTTTCTTTAGGTTCAGGGCTTTCTTTTTTTAATATTTTAGGAACTTCAATTTTCGGAACAATTTTTTGTAGTTTTCTTATTGTTGTAAGCATTTCTTTGATTTTCCTATGAAGTTTTATTTTTGATTTTAATTCATCTTCCCTCAAAGAAAGATAATTGTTTATCTTTTTTGTAATCATTATCAAATTTTTTTCAGAATAAAGTATATTTCTTTTTGATTGAAGAGCTTCATTATATTCAAATTTTAAATGGATTAAATCTTCACTTTTCATTTTAAACTTTAGAAAAAATTTCCCTGTCTATTTTTTCAAATTGTTCTTTTGTTTCTTGAATTTCTTTTTCCCATTCTTGCAATTCTCTTTCTTCTTGCTCTTTTATTTTTTTTATATCTGCAAGTACTTTTTCTATTTCATAAATTTTCTTTTTTGCATTTTCAAAAATTTCTAAACTATCTTCAAATTTATCAAGTCTAATAAAAACAGGTTCGATTTCTTTCACTCTTTGTTTTTCAAAGAATTCTTTAGGTTCTTTTGTTTTAATTTGCGATAAACTTTTTTCTTTTTTAGAAAAAGGAGATTCTTTTATTAATCTTTTTTTAGGTTTTTGTGCGATATTTTCATGAAAAGATTCATCTGTAAAATCTTCTTCATTTTCTTTTCTTCCACTAACTGCATCTTTTATAGCATTTTGAGAAAATTTTTTCCCTAAATCATCATGAGGGTAAGATGGAAATTTATGAATTTCGGGACGTTCAATTTCCTTTATTTTAGGAAGTTCAGGAAGTTTTGGCAGTTCAGGCAATCTAGGTAATTCTAAATTTTCCTTTTTATCTTTTTTTCCAAACCACTTCATTTTATTATTTTAAAATCTATATTTTAATATATATAAAATAGAATATAGGTTTAAAAACTTTTATTTTTTTAATTTAAGATAAATTAAACTTTAGACCGAAAGATATTTATTTAGAATCTTTTTAATATTCAAATGCTAAAAAAATTTCTTGAAGAAATTGTTGTTGATCTTGCTGGAAAACAAGCAGAAGAAATGGTTGATTTATTGAGCACTCCAAAATATATTAACGAGTTTCTTATTGCTAAAAAATTGAATATTACAGTAAATCAAGTAAGAAATATGCTCTATAAACTTTCAGATCAGGGAATAGTTTCTCATATAAGAAAAAAAGATAAAAGAAAAGGCTGGTATACTTATTTTTGGAAGATTGAAATTTTAAAATCTCTTGAAGTATTAAGTAATATTTTTAAGAAAAGAATTATTCAAATAGATTATCAAATAAAAAATAGAGAGATGAAAGTTTTTTATATCTGCAAAAGGTGTAATGTTGAGTTTAATGAGGAAAATGCCCTTCTCCAAAATTTTACATGCAACGAATGTGGAAATATTTTTGAAATAAAAGATAATACAAAACTTTTGAGAGAATTAAAAAGAGATTTAGTAAAAAATGAAAGAAAGTTTTCTTTAGTTAATGAAGAAATAAAAGATGAGAAAGAGAAAATCGAAAAAAAGAAAATGAAGATTAGAAAAAAAGAAGAAAAACTAAAAAAAGAGAAAAGAATGAAGAATAAGATAACAAAAAAATTAGTTAAGAAACCAATAAAAAAGAAAACAGCGAATAAAACTTTAAAGAAAAAAGTAGTAAAAAAGAAAATTATTGCACCAAAAAAAGTATCTTCTAAAAAGAGTAAAAAGAAACTTACTAAAAAAGTTGCAACACTTAAGAGTGTACTTTTGAAAACCAAAGGCAAGAAAAAACTTAAGAAAAAATAATATTTTAATATGGCTTATAGAATTTATCATGGAAAAAGAGATTTTTTAGGTAATCTTAGCGCAACTAATCAATTAATTTTGGTTAATATTATTTTTTATGTTTTTTCTCTTTTTGTTTTGGGTTTTTATGGGGAAAAATTTTTTTTGGATAATTTTGCTTTGACTCCTTCTTCGATTCTTGCGGGAAAAAATTTATGGACTTTTTTAACAAGCATGTTTACACATACTTTATTTTTTCATATTTTTGCCAATATGTTTTCACTTTTTTTTATAGGGAATTTTCTTGAAAAAATTATTGGGAAAAAAAGATTTATTTCAATTTATTTAGTTTCAGGAATTTTAGGAGGAATATTTTTTATTCTTTCAGGAATGATTTTTTCAAATAATATGCCTGGAATTGGAGCAAGCGGAGCTATCTTTGGAATTTTAGGGGTTTTGGCAATTTTAGTTCCTTATTCAAAAATTTATCTTATTGTAGGTCCTTTAATTTTAATTCTTGTCCAATTTATTATTGGGCCATTTGTTCCATCAAATTTAATTTCTTTTTTTAATCTTATTGTAAATCTATTAATTATTTTGATGATATTTTCAATATTTTCTTTTAATTCTTCTATGAGAAAATTTGCAGTTCCTCTTGAATTGCCAATGTGGCTTTTACCAATAATTGCAGTTGTTCCGTTAGTTATCCTTGAGTTTTTCGTTGATTTACCAATAGGAAATAGTGCACATATTGGAGGATTAATTATGGGGCTTTTTTACGGATTTTATTTAAAAAATAAATTTCCAAGAAAAACAAGGATGATAGGAAGACATTTTAGATAAAAATGAAAAATAAAAAAATTTTTAATTTTATTGAAGAATATAAAAAAAGTTGGAACTTTATTAAGGAATCAAAGAATTTTATTTATTCTGTTATAGGGATTTTTTTTGTTTTTTCATTAATTGGTTTTTTTATTACCGCTCCTGCTATAATAGCAGAACAAATATTAAAATTTATTGAGGAGCTTTTACTGAAAACTCAAGGCATGGGGCATTTTGAATTGATAAAATTTATTTTTTTTAATAATGTTCAAAGTTCTTTTTTTGGAATGATCTTTGGAGTTTTTTTAGGAATTTTTCCTATTGTAGCTGTTATTGCCAATGGTTATATGCTTGGTTTTGTTGCTTCTTTAGTTGTGAACAGCGAAGGAATTTCAGTTTTATGGCGTTTATTCCCCCATGGAATTTTTGAATTGCCAGCAATTTTTATTTCTCTTGGACTTGGATTAAAAATTGGAACATTTATTTTTCAGAAAAAAAAATTGGAATCACTAAAAAAATATTTTTTAAATTCTTTAAGGGTATTTCTTTTTATTATTCTGCCTCTTTTAATTATTGCAGCTATTGT
>CAYFIZ010000033.1:0-4203 GCA_964343325.1 Candidatus Woesearchaeota archaeon | reverse complement strand
AGAAAAGATTGATGTAAAAAAAAGAAAATTTCTTAAGACAGGAATTTTAGGTTTGTTAGCAGGAATTTCAATAGGGGTGCTTTCAAAAATTCCTTTTGCTAGTGCATGGAGTATTTCCAGTAAAAAAGAACTTAAGGATTATAAGGAAAGTGTTCAGGCTATGGCGGCACATGATGTTGATCTTGAATTAGGTAATGTACAAACATATACTTTATCAGGTTCTCAAACTTTAACTTTTTCCAATCCTCCAGCATCAGGAAAAGCAGGAAGTTTTACTTTAATTGTAACTAATGGAGGAAGTGCTACACTTACTTGGCCTGCAAGTGTTGATTGGGCAGGTGGAACAGCTCCAACACTTACATCTTCAGGTGTAGATGTGCTTGTATTTGTTACAACAGATGGTGGAACAACTTGGCTTGGATTTAGTTCTGGATTAGATATGAAGTAATCATAATTAAATTTTTAAACTTTTATGTAAATTTTTTTCTATGATGAGAGATTTAATTTTAGAATTATTTAAGCAAAAAGAAGCTAATGCAGGGATTGAATTATCAAAGGTTTATTTAAAACAAAATCCTGAAGATGTTGAAATAGCTAATCTGCTTGCAGGTGCTTTATATCAACAGAATAAATTTGAAGAAGCAACTTATATAACTGAAAAATTAGTAGAACTTTCGCCTGATGATGGACTTAAATTTAATCTTGCTAAATGCTATCATTCATTGGAAAAAATGGAAAAAGCTGAAAAATTAGTTCGCGAATTGTATGAAAAAAATAAAGATAATAAAGAATATGCACTTGAACTTTCTGCATATTTAAGTATGCTTGGAAGATATGATGAAGCTGAAGAAATTTTAAAAACTTTAGAATTAGATAGTAGGGTCAAATTCAATCTTGGATGGCATGAGATGCGTAAAAAGAATTTTTTAAAGGGTTTTGAGTTTCGCTCTTTTGGTTCTTTTGAAAATGCTTGGGGAAATGAATATAAGCTGGATATATCCAGAGAAAAAAGATATAAAAAAGGTGAAAGCATAAAAGATAAAACAGTTTTGCTGCTTAATGAAGGGGGTTTGGGAGATGAGATTATTTTTGCCCGTTTTGCTCAGATTGTTAAAGCAAGAGGCGCAAAAAAAATTTTTATGAGTTGTGATAAATCTTTAGTAGATATATTTAATAGAATTCCTGAAATAGATTTAGCTTTGCCTTATGATGAGGCAAAAAAAATAGATTATGATTTTTATATTCCTATGATGAATGCTCCAAATTTACTTGAATTAAATAGCCCTAATGAAAACATTCAATTTCCTTATATTTTCCCAAGAAAAGAACTAGTTGAAAAATGGGAAAAAAAGCTAAATAATATTGCAAAAGGTAAGTTAAAGATCGGAATTCGTTGGGCAGGTAACCTTGAATTTGAAGCAGGACAATTCAAAACAATGGATGTAAATTTACTTGTTAAACTCAATAAGTATGGACAATTATTTAGCTTGCAAAAAGGTTCTAGGTCAAAACAATTACCTCATAATTTTGGTGTTTATGACCTTAAAGATGAATTAACTAATTGGGATGAAACTCTCGCAATAATATCAAATCTTGATTTAGTAGTTTCAAGCTGCACTTCAATAGTTCACATGGCTGGTGCTATGAATATACCTTGTTTAGTCTTAACTTCAATAATCCCTTATTTTACATGGGCAGTTCAAGAAAGAACAACAGATTGGTACAGCTCGGTTAAACTTTTTAGACAAAAAAAACTTGGAAAATGGGAAGATCCATTTATTGAATTGGAGGATTATATTAAAGATGAAATGTGATATTATTTTAAGAACTTGTTCAGAAGTTTATGCAGTTCATCCGCATTCTACATATACGCTTGATAAAGATTCATCGAGGATGGTTGGACCTGGTGTTACGAAATCAGAAATTTTATTGCGATCATTATATTCACTAGTCCAAACAATGAATCAGGCTGACTTTGATTTAAGATTAATTATTATTGATGATCATTCAAGCAAAGAATGTTTAGAAAATATGAAAAAGATTTTGAAAATTTGCAAATATCCTTCAGAAATTATTAATATGGAAACTACTGGCAATGGAGCCTCATTAAAAGTTGTATATGATTGGGCTCTAAAAAACGGCAGGGATTATTTATTTTTTGTAGAAGATGATTATCTTCATGCTCCAACATGTATAAATGAAATGTTTAATGATCATGAGATATTTCAAAAAAAGTTAAATCATGAAGTGGCGTTATCCCCTTGCGATAATCCTGATAATTATTCAAAACCACAATATGAAAATATACCTTGTAATATAGGACTTGGTAAAAATAGGCATTGGAGAACAGTTACTAATTCAACATCTACTTTTTTTTGTTCTCATGAAATATTAAAAAAATATTGGATGTATTTTGAAGTTATGACAAATTATGGGAAAGGTGAAAAGAAAAATGAAGTTATGGTTCGTAATGAAATATGGAAAAAACCATTTACAGATGGAAGCGGTGCTTTTTTGTTAAATCCAATACCTTCATTATCAATACATTTACAATATGCAACTGAATTTGAAAATCAACAATCTCCATTTATTGATTGGAAAAAATGGTGGGATAATTCTGATTGGAGAAATGTGATAAAATAAATATCATATAATATTTTAAATATAATCTTATAATAAAAAAATATCTTAAAATGAAAATCGCAGCTTGTGCTATTTGTAAGGATGAAAAAGAAAATATTTCTAAATGGTTAGATCATACAAAAGATTTTGATTATAGGATAGTTGTTGATACTGGAAGCACTGATAGTTCTATGGAATTACTTTCAAAATCAGATGTTATATTGACTCAGAAAAAATTTGAGCCGTTTAGGTTTGATGAGGCTAGAAATTTTGTTTTGACTTTAGTGCCTGATGATGTAGATTGGTGTATTTGGCCTGATTTTGATGAACATTATTCTGACAATACAATAGATGAAATTAAAAAAGTAATTGAAGAAAACCCAAAAGTTACTAGATTCACTTATAAGACATTTTTAATTAAAAATGGAATTAAAATAAAAGGCTTTGAATCAGGAACTATTATGGAAAGTAAAATTCATAAAAATAAATTATATAAATGGGTTAAACCAATACATGAACATTTGTCTTATGTTGGAAATGGCAATGAAGTAATTATATCAAATGAAAATATAATAAGAAAACATTATCATAATTCTATGCCTGAAAGGGATCAACTTTATTATGAAATTGTAAAACTCGCAGTAAAAGAAAATCCAAATGATGAATGGAATATATGGTTTGCGTTAAAAGATGCGTATGAACGAGAAATTGTTGAGGATATATTAGAATATGGAAATAGATACATAAAATTAACTAAACCAAAAACTAATTTTAGATCACTAGCTTTTATTTACATCGGATTAGCATTGCAGAGAAAAAAACAAATAATTGATGATGAAGTAATATCTTATTTTTTAAAGGCAAATTTAGAAGATCCTAGTAATACACAAGCTAAATGGCTTTATATTAATTCGATAAAACAAGCACCGAATAAAGTGAAACTTAATTTAGGTTGTGGAAATAATAAAGTTAAAGATTTTATTAATGTAGATAAATATGATGTTTTTGGCTCGGATATAGTGCATGATTTAGAGGTATTTCCTTGGCCTTTTGAAGATAATAGTGTTGATTATATTATGATTCATAATGTGTTAGAACATTTAGGACAAACAACACAACAATTTTTAAATATTTTAGCTGAATTATATAGAATAAGCAAGCCAAATGCTGTAATTGATATTGTTGTGCCACATCCATATCATAATAATTTTATTGGAGATCCAACTCATGTTAGGGCAATTACTCCAGAACAGTTTTCTTTATTTGATAAAGACACATACACTAAAAATTCTTTAAGAGAATCTACTGGATTGCAGTTTCAAGTTCTTGATTTAATGTATAATCCTGATTACGATTATCAAGTAAAATTAGATGCTGGAGAAATTACATATGAAGAAGTATTAAAATTAGGAAAATATCAACTTAATGTTTTTGACAAAATTAAAATAATGATAAAGGTGATAAAAGATTAAATTAATTTTATATAAGAATTGTGTTAAATTTATTTAACACTTGTTAATATTTTTAAACAATCAAAACATTTATAAATATATATTTACACATATAAACTATAATGGATAT
>CAYFIZ010000032.1:0-4271 GCA_964343325.1 Candidatus Woesearchaeota archaeon | reverse complement strand
TTTTACATTGTTTAGTTCTAAGTAATTTCTTGAAGCTATTTTTGTAAACATATTTTGAAAGCAATTTATAATTACCAATCTTATCCAAACCTTTTGGAGAGGTAATTATACACATCTTTCTTATTATCAACACTATAAGTTGCTTTACATTGATCATTATACTTTATTGTCTTTAACTCATCAGCTTTTAATGGATTTACAAGTAATGATAAAAATAATCCTGCTCCTGCAATTGTTCCAAGTGTTTTTTTAACTAAATTTTTCATATATTTGGTTAGAAAGAACTATTTATAAATCTTTCTAGAAGTTACTACTTGAAAGTTAGGTTAAATAGGAAGGTTTAAATAAGGAATTTCTTTGTTCAAAATACAATGAAATCACTAAAAAGAATAGCAAAAGGTGCAATTATCACATTAGCTACTATTGTAGCATTAGGTGGAAGTGTGCAATCAAACCAAAATAAACCAGTAAATATCAATAAGGTTTATTTAACTTCATGTATTGATAATCAAATTTGTTCAACTGCACCTAAAGATGTTACATTGGAGAATAAAGTAAAATTAAATCTTGTAGCTGAAGGAGAGGAAAATGGAAAGAAGATTTACTTTTCTAATTCAGATAATATAAAAATAAATGGAAAGAAAATCGGTCCTGCAGAAATTAGAAAATGGAATTCTAGAGATGTTGATGTTAAATGGTATAAAGTAGAATCTGAAGAAGATGTTTATCAGAATGCGAGTTTAGATAGAAAGAGTTTTTCATGGGATACACCTTCGTACAAAGAAACTTTAGTAGAGGATGACGATAAATGGGGTATTCCTGCAGACGCTCATCCAACAAACATAACTAAAGATTTTAATAAAGGATTAGGAACTATGAGATATAAAGTAGAAGTTGATTTTGATGGTAAAAAAATGTCAACCCCTGGAAAAGAATCAACTAATATTAGAGGTATAAATGATGATGTGCACAGAGTTAGTTTTAGAAAAGATGATAGTTTTATTGGTTGGTTAACTTCTTATTTTAATCTTCCCTATATATTTGGAAGTGCAGGAAATCCAATTGAAAATCACCAAACTGAAAAATACATTGGAGCAGATTGTGCTGATTTAATTGTTGGTGCATATAGAAGAGCAGGTCATGATATACCTTATACTTATGCTGCAGGTTTAGTTAAATATGCTGATGAAGTTGTAAAAGAAAAAGACCTTCTTACAGATGGAAAGAATTTTTATAATGGTCATAAACTATTAAAATTTGGAAAAGATGTAAAGGAAGGCGATCTTATCTTATTTGGAAAATGGCATATTGGAGTGATAGTTGAAGATAAAAGCAGCTTATTTAGTCCTACCTTTGGAGGACCTGATGATATTTTTAATAAATACGATGAGATGATTCATACTAATTTTGATGTCCCTGGAAGAGCACAGGTTGGAGATTATGGACCATTCTCAATTTTAAGATTTAAGGAGAATAAAAATGAAAAGTAGAACAAAAAATTTGTTATTGGGTATAGGATGTAGTATTCCTTTAGTTTTAAGTGGAGGAGATTATAATCTTTTAGCTCAAGAGACAGATAAGATTAGAAATAATAAAACTATTGAAGAAGTTTTAGGGGTGCCAGAATCAGTTAAAAGATTTAAAGAATCATTAAGTGATTCTCCTTTAAATGATAAACCTGTGCTTGTAAGATTATCTAGAAATGTTGATACTTATGTGGTAACTTCAAAGAATGGTTATCATATTAAGATTCTAGCCAATAGATTTGATATTAAACTAATTAAATCAAATAGAGAATACTCAGATGATGATGTTGGATTTTATTCAGAAGATAGTTATATATTAAAACGTGTAGCAGAAAAGTTAGATAAAAATAAAGACAATGTAATAAGTGTTGATGAATTATCTTGGTTTTAATATATTAATTATATTATTTTGTCTTACCTAAATCTACTAAATTCTATATCTTTTTTTCCCACCATATCACTAAATTCCTTTTTACTCACAAGATTTTTATATATTCTTGCATCTATAGCAGGGTCAGAACCTGCAAAGAGTCTATAATAAATTCTTCCACTTCTAGGAGGAATTTCTAAAACTTCTTTTACTGCTTTAGTATGCCCATATCCAGTTTTTCTGTCAGGATGTAAAGTAATAAGATCTCCTGGTTTAAGATCATTTATTTTTATTCTGTCTGTTGAAGCTCTTAATGAACCTGTGTTTGAAAATACTTGAACATTAGTAATCCAATTATCAAATCCTTTTCCAATACCTCCTTGATAATTCTTCAATACAATAGCCTTTTTTGTTTCATCCCAGATTGTATAAGTTCCATCAGAATTATATTGTAATTCCTCACCATTAGAAATCTTAAATTTAATAGAATCTACATGGCCTTTTTCCATTTCTTGTAATTTATACATACTAAATAATTCTATTTGAGTATCTGCACAAGTTTGATATTTAGAATTTACAATTAATTCTAATTTATCCATATTCTTCTCCACCACTGACTTGATTTTACCTCCGCTTTCATCATAATATTCATATATATCAGTATTTTTCAGCACTGGAAAACCTTCAATGAATTCACTATGTGTTCCTTTAAAACCACCATTTTCTGAAGTTAATATTGACCCCCAAACCCCTGTTCTCTTTTTCCATTCCTCTTTTGTTTTCTCAAACTCCTTTATTTCCATCTCCAATATATTATTATTTTGACTAAGTTCCTCTAATCTTTTGTAATCAGGGTTACTATCAATTAAATTATTTCTTGCATTTTTTAGTTTTCCATATTCTTCATCCTTGACAGCTTTTTTCTCTTCAATCTCTTTCACTTGCTCAGAGATTCCAGCCTGTTTTGCTCCCTTTAACTGTCTTTCAAGATCAGCATATTCATCATCATTATTTTTTATTTGTTCATCTATTTTTTTTACCTCATTAGAAGTTTGTTCTACTGAAGGATTATTCTTTAATTTTCTTATTTTCCCCTTGTTACTTCTCCGTAAATTTTCTAGTTCATATATCTTGGTTTCAAGGGCAATTTTTTCTCCCTCAGTAAGAGGTGATTTATATTTAGAATTAACATCTAGTTTATAGGTGCTTGAAATTCCATTTGAATCTTGATAATCGAGTTTAATATCTGATGATAAGGGAAAATTATGCCAATCCTCTAATTTAGCATTTACATTATTGCCATCAGATTCAAAAATCCAATTTCCATTAGCTATCTTTGATTTTCCTGATGATTTTATATCTAAAGCAAGAGGGTGATTATCTTGAGATATTTTTGTAATTTCTAAATTTCCTCCATTTAATTTAAATTCCAATCTTGCTTTTCTTTTTGTAGAACTACTATGTTGATATTTATTTTTGGTATATTCTGGGAAAATAGTATTACCATTTCTTAAATTTGAAGTAAAGCCATCTCCTCCTAACAAAATTTTATCTTTATCATAAACAAAATAATTTTCTTCAAAATACCTCATTTCTTCTAGAAACGATTCAGAAACACCACCATAATATAAATTCAAAGTATTCTTGGAAGTTTTATGTTGTATTCCATCCACAATTACATCTGTATTTTCCAAGACTTGGATTATCCCACCATTTTTTACTACAACTCCACCTCCACCATTTAACCCTTTAATCACATTACAATTCACGAACCCCCCACAGTTTGCTGACCGTATCACTACTTTACTATTGTCTGAAACTCTTAATATAGCAAAATCTGTTCTAAGAACATTTACTGAAACAGCACCTTCAGGCAATCTTACCTCTATTCCATGTTGAGTAGCAACAAACACTGTTCCAGGTGGATAATAACCTATTGAAACAACAGACTTCCCATTTGAATGTCTAATTTCATTCCTTGAATAAGTCAACTGCTGATCTTGAGGGGTTATAGTGCATACTCCCCCACAAAAATTATCTTGATACCAAGTCATTGCACTTTCGTCAGAATTAATTCTATTCTGAAACTCTGGATTTTTAAAATCAACCTTATTTGGATCCCAATTCGATGGATTAGAGTTCTGAATAAAATTAGCATTACGATAGGAATCAGGATCGTTGTAGTTATAATTAGGGGGTTCTTCAGAACTTACAAAACAAATTCCAAAAAACAAAATTCCAATCATTAAAATTAAAAATATTTTTTTCATTTTTCAACAACAAAAACCCATTTTAATTTATCATATGAATTATCATATTTATTTGTAATAAAATACCATATTATATCATTATTAAAAACAGACACATCATTTACA
>CAYFIZ010000031.1:0-4419 GCA_964343325.1 Candidatus Woesearchaeota archaeon | reverse complement strand
AACGCACCTTATATACAATTCTTATACTGTGTTAAAGATTAGAATAAGTATAAACTTTAAAATCTAAGTTATTTTATATTAAATCTTCTTAGAACTTCTTCTGGTTTTTTATAATACTCATTAACTATTTCCTGAAATTTTTTAAATCCAAAAACTTTTTCTCGCGATAATACATAAATCAATTGTGCTCTTCTTCTGAATTCTAATTCAAGCTCTTCAAGTTTTAAACCACTTCTTCTTGAAATCTTTTCAAATATTTTGCTATTTTTTTTAAAGTAAAAATCATCATCAAAAGGATTCCATAAAAAAGGAGTATTTGTTAAAGCAATTCCTTTAGGAGTTACATTTATCATTTCCACAATTTCTTTTAATTTCCTTGTTTCTTGTTTTTTTGCAGTTGCATGTGTATGGGTCATAATACAAACACAATCAAGAACATTTAGTAGAGCTGGAGAAAGTTCTATTGGAGGTGTTTCTAATCTTTTTATAACAGTGCCAACAGAATCAGCATGTATTGTACTAAGTGAAGAATGTCCAGAAGCCATACCTTGAAATAAAACAGATGCTTCTTTTCCTCTAACTTCTCCAACAATTACATAATCAGGATTTTGCCTGAAAGAACTTCTTAATAAAGTGAATAAATCAATCTCTCCAAGATTCTCCACACCTATTGAAGTCCTTGCAACACTTGGAAGCCAATTTTCTCTTGGAAGATTTAATTCTCTTGTATCTTCAATTGAAACTACTCTTGATTCAGGAGGAATGAAAAATGCAATTGCATTCAACAAAGTTGTTTTTCCTGAAGAAGTTCCACCTGTAACTAATATATTCATTTTATGCTGAATTAACATCCAAAGATAAGCCATCATTTCAGGACTTAATGTATTAAATTTTATAAGTTGAGAAGGTGTCCAAGGGGTTTTTGTGAATTTTCTTATTGTAAAAGTAGGTCCTTTACTTGTAATATCTTCAGTATATGTTGCATTAACACGACTTCCATCTGGTAAACTTCCATCAAGTATGGGATTTGCATAAGAAATATATTTTCCAGCTCTCTGAGCAATTTTTTCAACAAAATTTGAAAGTTTGTCTGAGTTTTTGAATGAGATATTTGTTTTAATATTTCTGTAAATTCTATGGACAATATAAATAGGAGTGCCAAGTCCATTACATTCTATATCTTCAACAAAATAATCTCTTAGAAATGGTTCTACTTCATTAAAACCTGTAAAGTCTCTGTAGAGATAATAATATATTTTTTTATAGCTTTCATATGAAAGTTCTATTCCAAGTTCAATCACTAAAATTCTGAACATTCTGTCAATATATTTTGAAACAACTTCTTTATCTTTTTCAACAATTTCCCCTAGATTAATCATATTCTCCATTGCTGAAACTATCTCTTCTTTGTATTTTTTTTCTGTTTCATTTAAATATGGTTCTTCAATTTCATAGACTAATTCAGAAATTTTAGAATCCCAATAAATATGTGCAAAAGTAAAAGGAGGAATTAATGCATATCTTATATTGATTTTTGTTTTATCTGTTATTTTTTTTAAAGGCGGAATTTTTGGAGAAAAATTTATTAAAACTCTTGGATAATTTTGCATTCCTCCTTTTTTTTTGATTATCTCTTCCATTTCAAAACAACCTGTGGTTTTCTTTCACTTTCCTTCTCGACGCGGAAAAGCGATTTCCAATCAACTCAGCCATTGATACCCTAATACCCTGAAGGGCACGAGAGGGCATAAAAAAGTCACTATTGATTTGTAAGTTTTCCGCTTTCCAATAACTTCGGCCTCCAAAGAAAATCGCACAGTTTAATTTTATTTTCATCTTTATTTAATGTAATTAATTCTTTTAAAATTAACTAACAACAATATCTATTATTGTTCCTCCTTTATTTTCAATCGATAATTCATAAGGTGTTGAAGAATGAGTTATTAATTTTGATTCATTTTTTCCATTATAGGTTAAATCATATTCACTATAATTGCTTGTTAATGTTATTTTGTTTAAACTTCCTGTTTCTTCTGTTAATGCAATTATATCTCCAATATTAATTTGTTCTCCAGGCTGACTATAAATATATTTACTTTTTATTTCAAAAACAATTTCATCTTTTTGTGCATCTATTTTCAGTGTTCCTTTTTTTATTCCCAAATCAATTATTCTTTTATTTCCTGCTACTCCTTCAACAGATGTGATAATTTTATCTATATTTTGCATCATAGCAATACTTTGTTCAATAATTGCCTTATCTTTGATTTCTTCTATTTTTGGAGTAACAAAGGCAAGAACAGCCCCGATTAAAGTTAATGCAATTAATGTGTAAATAACTACTTCAATCCAAACTTGCCCTCTTTTTTTCATGAGCAATTGAATAGAATTAAATTTAAATAATTAATGTTAAAAGAAAATTAGCAAAGAAAGTTTTATATAGATAATGCTTCTTTTAAAAAGTAGACAAAATGGCTGAGATTATAAAGATTCCAAGGCAAGAATATAATTTTCTTAAAAAATGTGAAAGAATTGTTAAAGAGATTGAAGAAGATGAAAGTTTAAATGAGGAAGAAATCAATCTCATTGAAATATCTAAAGATGATAAAAGACTCAACAAAGATGAATTTTTAGATAGATTTAACAAATTACAAAATGTTTAAAATTCATTATAGAGAACAATTCTTCAAAGACTTAAAAAAGATTAAAGATAAAATTTTGAGAGAAAGAATTGTTAAGAAAACTTTAGAATTTGAAAAACAAGATAAACCTCTTGGCAAAAAACTTGAACATATACATTATTGATCTGTTAGAGTTGGAAGTTATAGACTAATTTTTGAAAAAACTGGAAATGAAATAGATTTTTATAGGATTCTTGCAAGAAAATTCAAGTATAGAGAATTAAAATAAATAATTTTACAATTAACAAAATTGAAAATAAAAGTAAAGTTTTATATATAAGAAGATACACGTGATTATTTAAAGTAAGTTCTGTTGTGCCGGGAATTCCTTCACTTCCTACATCAGACTCCAACGGATGCACTGATAGTGATAATGGATTAGATTATTATGTGAAAGGAGAATTTTCAGGTATTTGGAAAGGCGTATTTATAACTAATACAGATTCTTGTGTTAATTCTCTTGATGAAACTGGAGACAATGTTTATTCAAGCGAGTATTTGGGAGAAGGATTTTGTGAAAATGGAGTTCTTAAGGTGGCTAGAATTGTATGTCCAAACGGTTGTGAGGATGGTACTTGCATTAAATAAAATATAAGAATTCTTTTTATTAACAATTACTAATATCTAATATAGAGTCAGATACTTCACATTGATTTCCATTTATTATTGGAGCAATTTTTATTGATTTTGCATCTGTAACTCCAATTCCTGCAAGATTAATAACATAGGTTAAACCAGCATTTTTTTCAGGAAGCTGTAATATTCCGTTATAACTTCCATCATACATTTTTACATAACTATATGTTGAATTAGTTTTTACTTCAAAACTTTTTGCTCCTGATTGTCCTGAAACAGAAACTATAGCACTATCAATAATTATATCTCCTATATTCATTGCAAATTGAATTTCATTTGAATTCGTGCAAGTATATTGTTTATTTAAAGTAACTTCTCCAAAATTTCCAAAACAAGATTCACTTGAACTAATTTGGTCTTTTACTAAATTACTTACTACACCCCATAAAATTGCAGTTATACCTACAACTAAAGCAATCATAATTACAGTAGCAACAATTCCTGATATTCCTTTTTTAAGAATCATTTTATAAATTAATTATCTGACCATATCTTTCTTCATCACATGTATGGGTTCTTTCTCCTGATTCAGAACTTCCAACTAAAACAGGTATTAAAGTTATACTATCTGCATTTGCTGTATTAGAACTTATATCTCCTGAAAAAGTTCTTCCCTGATTTAGTCCTGCACTAGGCCATTCAGATAAATCATTTAAACCTTTTGTTTCATAATCTTCACTTTCAGAAATTTTTACTTTTATTCCATAAATGGGGATATTTCCAATATTAGAAATAGAAAGAATACCTCCAGAATAATCTGCTTCAAATTTAACATCATCACAAACAAGTTCTACATTTTTGTCAAATTTTGTTATTGCTTCTTGTGTTAGTCCTTTAAACCATAAAAAAATAATTAATGCAATAACCATGACAAGCCCTATCAATAAAACAGTTGCAATTACAGGAGAAACCGCTTTTTTATTTTGAAGTCTATTAATCATATTTCTTATTATATTTTTTCATTTAAATATTTTTTTAATTTCATTAAGAACAACTAATAACCTCTTTTATTTTTGCATTACTACAACTGACAATTCTATTTTTATTATTTGTTAATTGATATCTTATAGGAATAATTTCAATTGAGTAAATTTGTCCAAAA
>CAYFIZ010000030.1:0-4473 GCA_964343325.1 Candidatus Woesearchaeota archaeon | reverse complement strand
ACATTTTTTCCATCATCTTTCCAATTGACAAAATTAGAATCAGGGCTTTTAGTTGGAAGAAAGCGTTTATTTTCATTAAGCAAATAAAAAAATCCTTCATCTTTTAAAGCATAATAAATCAAATTTATATCTTGTTGTGGATTTAAACTATGCTGTAATACTAAAATAGAAAAAACAGCATCAAATTTTAATCCTGTATCTATTAATTTTTTCAAATCATCAATTGAATAAGAAGTAAAATTTTTAGAATTCACATAATCATTGGATAATTTAAGCATGTTAGGATTTGAATCAATACCTATTATAGTGCAATTTGTTTGCTTAATCAATTCTTTAGATATTCTTCCAATTCCACAGCCATAATCAAGTAATGTGCTATCTTTAGTTATTGAGAATGCTTTAATGAGTTTTTCTACACTTGATTTAGTTTCTATATCCCATTTATTTTCATTATTTTCATCAGTTAATATAACGTTTTTAGCTTGTTCTATATTTTGAACTGAAAAAACTTCAGGATAATAAGTTGAATTTTCTATTATTTTTTCTCTTGATTTTTCAGGAAATTTTTTTTTTAATCTTTCTTTAATTTTCTCAAAAGGCTCTTCCCATTTTCCATATTTTTCTTGTCTAAATAAAGTAACACTATCATAATAAGAAGTTTTTTCTCCAGGCAAAGCCCAAAGATAATAAGGAAGAATTGGTATTATAATCCATGTTTTTGTTCCCATTGCCCCTGCTAAATGAGCAACAGATGTACAAGATGTAATAACTAAATCGCAAGATGCAATAGCTTTAGAAGTATCTTCCCATGTATCAAGGGAAACTTTCTCAACCCATTCTGGTCTTTCATCTTCTCCTTTACCTTTTTGTAAAGAAATAAATTCTGCATCTATATTTTTTACAGAATCAAAAAATAAATTATGGGGGAATATTCTATGTTGTTCATGCTCAAATTTAGGATTACCTTTCCAACATAAACCAATTCGTATTTTACTATATTTATTTTCTTTTAATTTATTATCCATGATAAATACCTTATTTTAAAAATCATCACATAAATTGCATAATTCTAAGTTAACTCTCTCTCCTTTCAACAATTTTTCCCGATAATATTTAAATATTTCACTTCCCCATATTTCTTTTATTGATTGTTTTTTTAAGTCACCAATTTCAATTGCACTAAAATAATCATTACAACATAATATAACCTTACCTTTGTAATTAATACATAATTCAGAAAAAGGTTTATTACAATATTGTTTTAAAGGTGTTTTCATTCTTTTTGATTCAACTAATCCTGCCCTGTTGCAAATATTGTCTGGATTGAAAATTTTTGATCCAAAATGTTCTTTTTCTTTTGGATTTAGTTCACTGAGAATTTTTTGTATATTTTCATTTATTTTTCCATCATATTGCGAGATATTTGCAAAATCTAATCCTTCTTTTCTAAGCTCTTTCCAAAGATCTAAATTTAATGAATCTCCATTTGTATTCAAATATATATAGGTAGAAGGGATGTTTTTTCTTATATATCTTATAAATGTTAAAAGCCTTTTATCAAGCAAAGGTTCATTGTATAAATTAAATGTTATTTTTCCTTTAAATTCCATTTCTTTGAGTTCATCTATTATTTTATAAAAAATTTCATCATCTAAAAAACCAACTTCCCTATCATTTTTGTGATTAGGACACCAAACACATTTTCTATTGCAAGCAGAATTAATTTCAATTGCTAATGATTTTAATATTGGTTCATTATGTGATTCAAGTTTTGGTTTGGGAATATAAGGATTTCCTTTGAGATCTTCATATTCATAATTAAGAGGTACTACACCACTCATAGAAGGAACCCAGCTGTCATGATGAACACCTAAAACAGCTTCATGCTGAACAATTGCTGTTACACCTTCTACATTTTTAAGAATGGGAACTAATTCTGGTGAACAAGAAACAATTACTTTACATCCTTTTGCTGAAATATTTTTTGCCCAACGAACTCCATGAATTTGGTCGCCTAGTCCTCCTTCAAGATTGAGTAAAACTGTCTCTTTTTTATATCCATCCCATATAGGTTTAATTGTTCCAATATGCCTGTTGCCAAAAACATCTTCATTTCTTCCCCTGTCAAGTAATCTATGACCTTCTTGCAGTTTTCCTTGGCTTAATAAATACCATCCTCGATTAAATGCAGCTCGGTCATCGTTTGGGCGCTCTTTTTCAAGTTGTTGTGCTATTTCCCAGCCTTTTTCAAAATCCCCTTCTAATCCAGCCTTAAGCTGAATGTCAATCAATTGAGGTTCTCTTTTAGGTTCTGGCTTGCCTGTCCAAAATTCTCCTCCTTGATAATGATCCCATAATTCACCTAAGATTTCTTTTGGATCATATTTTTCTTTTTTAACTTTTGACCTAATATCATGTAGTCCAGGAACACTCCATGCTTCTGCATCATTTTCTTTAATTGGATTTTTAATATCTTCAAAAGTGTGCTTAAATCTATCAATTTCTAAAAAATCAGCTACTCTATCAAGCTCTTTTTGAGGATTATTTACAATGTCATCATAGCTGACAAATAAAATATTTTTTGGAGCTGATTCATATCCTTGTTTTAAGTTTTGATATGAAGAAAATAAATGCATTGCTAATTGGCTGTTCTTACAGAAATTTTTTACATCTTGCGGTTTTATTAATCTTACAAAAGAAGCAAGACATTCTGCAATAGGTCTTACTGTTGCAATAATTTTTGGCGGTTTTCCAAGAACTTGTTCCATTGTTTTTTGGATTTGGGGGGCTGGCCAGCCTCTTGATTTATCAATTAATACTTTTTCTGTCCTGTCTGCATATTTTGCATCTGCTATTGCCCTAATTATACGAATACCTTCAACAGGATTAGCACCTTGTGCTTTTGTTGCAGGATGCTGTTCCCATGTTGTTACAGCTGCACCCATAATATCTGTTAATCCAGAAGTTGCAGAAACATATGTATCTGGTCGTTGTGACAGAAGTGCACCTAATAAAGTTGAACCTGAACGCGGAAGACCTGATAAAAAATATAACATTTTACATTCTTATAAAAATATTAATTTATAAATTTATAGATAATAAAAATTAGAAAAGTATTGTTTTTGACTATAAGAGTTCTATGTTCATTTTAATTAAACTTTCCTTCTTAATTCCTCATATTCTTCTTTGCTTAATCTTATTTGTTTTAATATTTCTCTTAAAAGACCTTTTCCAATATTTTCATTTCCATGAATTGGAATAACAGTTCTTCTACCATCAGAATGTTTAAATCTAACATGACTTCCTTTTCCTTGAACTTTCTCAAAACCAATTTTTTCTAAAATTTTGCATAATTTTTTACCAGAAATAATTATTAATTTAGTCATCTCAATTAGGAACAACAGAAGGTTTTTTCACTTGCACTTGTTGTATTCCTACAAATTTCATTGGTTTTATCTCTTCCTCATCTGTTTCTAAACATAATTCTATTGCTTCTTTAATTCTTTCTAATACTTCTTGTATATTTTTCCCTTGAGTATGACATCCTTGTATATCAGGCACAGTTGCAACATATAATCCATCTTCATCTTGCTCTATTAATGCTGTAAAATCTAAAACCTTTTTTTCCATAATAATTTAATTGTTTTACATTTTAAATAATTAACTCTTATTTTTTGAAGCATTAATTTTTCTTCTTAATTTAAGTTACCACACAAAATTAAATTTGTAGTCACAGATTATCTTTAATCATTTAAATATTTCTTTTTAATATAATCTACAAAAGGTTTTTCTTTCTTTTCAATTTGATATTTATCTAAAACATTATAATAATCTTCAATATCTTTTACAGGAATATCTATCAAAGGGTATTTCTTTTTCCATAAAATCCAATTCATTAATAATCTGGATAATCTAGAATTTCCATCTACAAATGGCTGTATTGAAATTAATTTTAAATGTATCATTGAAGCTAACTCAAGAGGATGCATTCTTCTATTTTCTGAACTATACCATTTAAAAAAACTTTTAAGTTCTTTATTAACTTGATTCCATTTTGGAGGAATATAAGAAGTTCCAGCTATTTTTACATCCCTTTTTAATTCACTTCTTAATTTACCAGCTATTGAGTCATTTACCCCTGAAAGTAAAATTTTATGTATCTTCTTAAGAAATTTTATATCTAATTTACCTTTATATTTTGTTATGGCAATTAGGCCTTTTTCATGATTTTCAAGTTCTTTAGCAATTTTTAAACTTTTAAATCCTTTTGGCATAATCCCTTCTTTTAAAATTAAAGAAGTCTGTCTTAAAGTTACATCAACACCGGCAAGTTTACTGCTATCATAAGTAAATCTAATAATAAACTCCTGTAATTTTTCCTTTTTCTCTGAAGAACTCATTTTTTTGAGTTCTTTTATATTTTTGAATTTCTTTTTTTCTATTTCTTCAATATCTTTATTAGAAATGAATTTA
>CAYFIZ010000029.1:0-4539 GCA_964343325.1 Candidatus Woesearchaeota archaeon | reverse complement strand
TTAAAAAATGAATAATAATTATGAAAAGTTAATAGATAGAATTACTAGGACTTCTGGTTTAGAAAAAAATGAAATTGAAAAAAAAGTTTCTGCAAAACAAGAGAAAATTTCTGGTTTAATAAGTAAAGAAGGAGCAGCACAAATTGTTGCCTCTGAACTCGGAATTTCACTTGACAGCGAAAAATCAAAAATAGATGAATTAGCTCCTGGAATGAAGAGGGTTAATGTTATTGGAAAAGTTATTAATCTTTTTCCTGTAAGAAGTTTTACGCGTGATGGAGAAGAAAGAAAAGTTGCGAATTTACAAATAGCAGATGAAACTGCAAACACAAAAGTTGTATTATGGGATACAAATCATATTAGTTTAATTGAAACAAATAAAATTATAGAAGGAAGTGTTATTGAGATTTTAAATGCAAGTTCAAGAGACAATGAAGTACATTTAGGAAATTTTTCAGAATTAAAATTAAGTAAAGAAGTTTTTGAAACAGTTCAAACAGAAAAGATTTTCAAGGAAAAAGATATTAAAGATTTTAAAATTTCAGATGAAATTAAACTAAGAGCTTTTATTGTTCAAGCATTTGATCCAAGATTTTTTAATGTTTGTTCAGATTGTAAAAAAAAGGTTGTTAATGAAGGGGAGAATTTTATTTGTCAAGAACATGGAAAAATTGTTCCTGAAAAAAGATCTTTAATGAATATTGTTTTAGATGATGGTACAGAAAGTATAAGATCTGTTTTATTTCATGAAAAATTAAAAGATTTAGGAATTTTAGATCCTGAGAAATTTTCAGAAGAAGAAAAACAAAAACTTCTTGGAAAAGAAATGGTTTTTTCAGGGGTTGTAAGAATGAACAAGTTTTTCAATAATCCTGAATTAACTATAGATAGTGCAAAAGAAGTTAATGTTGATGACTTAATTTTAAAATTAGAAAAATGATTTTTAAACATATTTCAAATATACTAAAATATCTTATACCTCCTATTTTATTATTTATTTTAGGATGGATACTTTATTTTTTAGGACTCTTTAATTCCATAACTTGGCTTGATACTTTAATGCATTTTCTTGGAGGCATTGTTTTAGGATATACTTATTTTTTTATGATAAAACATTTTATCTCTAAAAACTATTTGAAACTTAATACATTTTTTATGGTTTTATTCGTTACTTCATTAGTAGCTTTTACAACAGTTCTTTGGGAATTTTACCAGTTTTTCTTAGCATTATTCACAACAATCCCTGTTCAATTAAGTATTGAAGATACTCTTTTAGATATGTTTTTAGGATTATTTGGAGGGTTTCTCGCTGTTGTTTTTTTAGGGAACTCTAAAAGATATTTCTAATCCAAATAATCTTTATATACTGCCTTTTGATATTTTTCTTATGGTTGATGGAGGAGATATTAAAAAGATTAAAAAAGCAGTTGTTGAAGAAGAGGATACAGAAGATTTAGATAAAGAAACTTCTAAAAAAACTAAATCTAAAAAAGATAAAGATCCACAATTAACTGATTTGCCTGGAATAGGGCCAGCTGTTTCTGCAAAACTTGAGACAGCGGGAATTTATGATTTAATGTCTTTAGCAGTAATGTCACCTGGAACTCTTAGTGATGTTGCAGGAGTTAGTGCAGGAGTTGCAAGAAAAGCAATTCAAGCAGCTAGAAATTTGCTTGATCTTGGGTTTACAGATGGAGTAGAATATGCTAAAAAAAGAGAAGATATAATTAATATTTCAACAGGAAGCAAGAATTTTGATGAATTACTGGGGGGAAAAGGTGTTCCAAGCAAGGCAATAACAGAGACTTATGGTTCTTATGGTTCAGGAAAAACACAAGTTAGTTTGAGTTTAGCTGTTAATGTTCAAATGCCTTTGGAAAAAGGAGGGGCAAATGGAAAATGTGCATTTATTGATACAGAAGGAACTTTTATGGCTTCAAGAGTAAAACAAATTGCAGAAACATTAGGGGCAAATCCTGAAAAAGTTTTAAAAAATATTTTTGTTGCGCGTGCATTTAATTCAGACCATCAAATTCTTCTTTTGGAAAGAATTTCAGAAATGATAAAAGAAGGAGAGCCAATTAAACTTTTGATTATTGATTCTTTAACAGCACATTTCAGAGCAGAATATGGGGGGAGAGGGCAGTTGGCAGACAGACAGCAAAAATTAAACAGATATTTACATGATTTAATGAAATTAGCAGAACAACATAATTTAGCAGTTTATGTAACAAATCAAGTTATGTCTAATCCAGCGCAAATGTTTGGAGATCCTACAACTCCTATTGGAGGTAATATTGTTGGGCATGCTTGTTTGACAGGAGATTCATTAATTCAATTAGCAGATGGAAGCATAATAGAAATTAAAAATATGAAACAAGAAAAAGTAATTTCTGGAGATTTTAGTTATTTGAAATTAAAGAGTGCTACTTCAGAAAATATGTTTATTAATCCTAATGTAAAAAAGATATATAATATACAAACAACAAACAACATAAATTGTTCAGAGCTTCACAGGTTTTTTAGTATGGAAAATTTTTCTTTGGTAGAAAAAGAAGCTAAGGACTTGAAAGAAGGAGATTTTATTGCGCATGCTGGAAAAATTGATATCAAAGGGAAAGAACAAAAATTACCTTTAGTTAATGTTAAAAAAATTGGTAAGATATCTCAAGAAGAAGGAAGATTAATTTCTAATGAGTTAAAAAACCATAATGTAACAAGAAAAGAGATTTGCGAAAAAGTTGGCATAATTCCAAGGCAGTTCAGAAGAGTTTTGAACCAAAGTTATCCAACAAATTTAGAAGTTTTTGATCGATTACAAACACATTTTTCAAGAAATTTACAATTAAAGATCATGCCTTTTTATACATATAAACACAAAAACTTAATTATGCCAAAGGTTATGAATTCTGAACTTGCACAAGTTTGTGGATATTTTATTGGGGATGGAAATTTTGAAAGCAGAAGTTTGAGATTTAGAGATGAAAGAGCTGGAGTTTTAGAGGTTTATCAAAATTTATTTAAGAATTTATTTGGGATTGAAGGCAAGATAAGTAAAATGAAAAATAAGAATTGCTTTACACTTAATATTAATTCTACAGAGATTAAGAATTTATTTACATTAATTATGCCTAGTGTTTTAAACATGGTTGCTAAATCCGATAATGAAGTTGTTAAAGGTTTTATTAAGGGATTTGTTGATGCAGAAGGACATATTGATAAAAAAAGGTCAAAGATTACAATTGCTCAAAAAGAAAAACAGATTTTAAAATATCTTCAATTATTTTTGTTGAGATTTGGTATAAGAAGTTTTTTGAGATTTGATGTTGGAAGAAAAAAAATCTCTAATCTTTCAATTAGAGATAGAAGTGTTTGTGATTATTTGCAAATAGGTTTTACAGCTTTAGATAAACAAGAGCAATTGTTAAAATGGATAGAACATTGCAATAAAACTTATTCTAAAGAAATGATGCCTGTTAAAAGAAGAGAGATATGGAAATTACTAAGTGATGCTGGATTAAAGCCTTCTTTAGTTATTAAATCAAGACCTTCAAATTATGAATGGATTAGTAGAAATGAATTAGAAAAAGTATTAAATACATTAATGAATATAAGAATTAAAGATAGACAGATTAAGCAAAAAATCGAATTTATTTTCAAATTATTAAATTCTGATTTTAGATTTGAAAAAATAATGAAGATTAAAATTTCTGAAAATAAAGAATTACTATATGATTTTTCTGTTCCTAAAAATGAAAATTATGTTGCAGATGGAATTGTAGTTCATAATTCAACTTATAGAATTTATTTACGAAGGGGGAAAAAAGGTTCAAGAGTTGCAAAAATGATTGATTCCCCTAATTTGCCAGATAATGAATGTGTATTTTTTGTAACAGCTGGTGGTGTTAAAGATGAAGAATAATGGAAAAAAGAATAAAACACAACCAGTGTATAAAGTTGTTCACAGAATAGAACACTCAGGTTCAAATAGAACTTTAGTTTGTACTACTGAAGAACCATTAAAAGTAAGAGAATTTATTTTTCCTTCACGGTTTTATGAAGATGGGGAAACGAAAAAATTAAATGAGGTTTATGATGTAAGAACTTGTCCAGATATACATGTTTCAAGTTCTTTGGGAGATGCTTATGCAGAGACAGGTGCAATGGAATTTCTGAAATTTTCCAAATTTCATGGAAGATTTTTGGGAATGGAACGAGAGTCTTTGCTTAATTATTTGGGGGAATTTCATTCTGCAGAGGAGTTTGAAATAGTAATGGGAAGAGGTTTGGTTAGAATTTTAAAAATGGAAAATTTTGAAATTATTTTTCCAACAACAGAACTTTTAGACTGTCAAAAAGTCAAGAAAAGAAAATAATTTATTCAACTAACTCACTTTCATCAAACCATAAATTAATTTCTCTTTCTGCATTTTCTATAGAATCAGAAGCATGAATTACTGTTTCAAATAAATCTTTTTCTGAAAGTATTCTTCCATATTTTCCTCTTATCGAAGAGGGGTGTGCTTTTTCAGGATTTGT
>CAYFIZ010000028.1:0-4560 GCA_964343325.1 Candidatus Woesearchaeota archaeon | reverse complement strand
ATCAAAACCATTTACTTAATTTATCTTGTTTTTTCCCTTCAATAATTTCTTTTATATTAATATTAAAAACCTGAAAAATATTTTCAACTGCTGGAAGAATCTGATTTTCAAGATAATATTCAATATTATATTCTCCTTTTTCATCTGGAAGTTTCACCTTATCCCTTACAAGTTTTTTCTTTTCCCGCGTTTCTGCAATATAATATTTTACTAAATTTCCCTGGCTTATTGGAATTTTTTGCTCATGCATTTTTCTCGCAGCAATAACATGAGGTGAAATTGCCTTATATTCTGAAAGAGGTTTTTTCAACTGTGTTTTTATTATTAAATCTTCTTTGTTAATTTTTCTTTCTTTTAATTTTTTAATTATCTCTTTTACAGATTCAAGAGATTTTTTTTCATTTCCTTCGTCTAAGATATCTCTTATAATTTTATTTTGAAGTTTTCTAGCAAGATTACACCAATCTCTTCTTACTGTTTCAAAACCTCTTATTTTTATCTTTCCTTTTTCATCGATCAATGCATATTTCTTTTTTGCTCCTGCTATTCCACTACGAGTAGTTACCCACAAACCTCTTTTAAAAAATCCATCTAATTCAAGTTCCATTACTCCTGGAAGTTCTTTGTTTAATTTTTTTAATAACTCTAATACTTGTTTTTTTGATTTATTCTCCATTACCATTGCGACAGAGTCTGTGTCACCAAAAATAACTTTATATTTTGCATCTTCAACTTTTTTTATGATGTCTTGATTAAATTTTCTAACAAATGCTAAAATTGAGGCTGAAGATTCCCTAGAATAATATCTTGCTCCAAAAAAACCAATATAACCATGTGCAGATGCTGATAAAACTTTGAATGCATTGCTTCTTGCAAGAGTTATTGCTGAAGGATTTTTTTTGTATTCAGCTTTTGCTTGTTTTCTTTTTTCAAAAATTTCTTTTAAAAGTGTTGGAAAGAAACCTTGTTTTTTTGTAAAATAATATTTTATTTTTTCTTTACCTTCTTCAATTTCAGGAGAAACAAATGAATTTTTGCGCCGCTCGGCGTACACCAAGGAGGTGCGAGAACCTCTTCGAGGCCCCGAAGCACTAAATTCTGGGGCATCTTTTTTTGGGATTAAAGTTCCTCTTGAAATATTCATAGAGATAATTATGCTTGTATGCATTGAAGTAAAATCAAACATTGCAAGATTATTATAAAGTCCTGGTTTTGGTTCATACACAAATGCCCCTTTTACACCTCCTAATCTTTTTCTTTCAGAAATTTCATTATATCCAGGCCTTCTTTCAGGGATTTCGTTGAATTTTTCTAAGTTATGCAAAATATAGCTTTCGATTTGTTTTGATAATCCATATCTTGAAACATCAAAAGTTGGTTCTTCAATTATTCTTGTAAACTCTAAAAGATCTGGCCAGAATTTTTGAAATAATTGGTATGTTAAAACAGAATCATGAAGATTATATTCATAATATTTTTTCCAGCCATTATCATTAATTTGCGAGGAATGTTTTATTTCAAAATCTTTTTTTCTTTCTCCTAAAAATTCGTTTGCAACTTCGTTTAGAGAAAGGGTTTCTGATTTCATATATTGAGCATAAGCTGTTCTTATGAATTTTAAAATATCTAAATGTACAATACCTTTGATTTTCCCTATTAAGTTTATTCCTCTTGAAAATTTTGGTTGAGATCCATCAAGTCCTAATGTTAATTTTATCTTGAATTTATCAGCCCTTGCTTTTAGATAAGGTAAATCAAAACCATCTGAGAAATATCCTACAAGAAAATCAGGAGAGAATTTTTTTATTTCTTCACAGAATTTTTTTAAAAGTTCTGATTCATTTTCTACATATTCAACATATGAAAGAAACCCACTGGTTTCTTTCCCCATAGGGGACCCCTTTGAATTTGGGGCCGAACTTCCTCTAATCTCTGAATGGCGATTTCTAATTGCCTCCGATGAAATCGCATGGTTTTTTCTTTCTTTTGATTTTTTCCAAGTGATTACTTTTTTGAAATTTTCTCCAACTAATGAAATCATTAAAATTTCTCCTTCTCCTATTTTTAATTCATCTGTTTCAATATCATAAGCTAAAACTTTTGGAGTAAATTTTTTTTCATTTATTTTTTTTATTGATTCTGGTTTTATACAAAAATCAACATCTAATATAGAATCAATTCCGCCAAATTCTTGTGAGTTATTTAAGAGTTCCCCTGAGATCTCATACCAATGTGATGGAATTATTTTTTTTTCAATTATATAATGAGTTATAAATCCTAAGTCATAACCTCTTCTTTTTTTTATTTCTTCCATTCCTAATTTACTGGCAATATCATGCAAGTCTTTATAATTTGTAGCAAAAATTTTTAGTGCTTTTACTTTTTTCCCAAGAAATTTTTTTTCATGAACTTCAACATTTTCAACTTTTGTTTTCCTTCCTTTTGTATCTAATTTTATTTTTTTTATTTTTTTTACAATTTTTTTTATTTTTTCTTTTTTCAAATCATCTTTTAAAATTGCCCAGAAATAAACAGGACAAGAGTCAATTATGCAAATTCTTTTTCCTTTAGAATTTCTTCCAATTATTTTTGCATAATTTCTTCCTTCAAAATCAAAATAATCATAATCAATGGGGATAAAGTCTGTTTTCATAACATTTCTAAGCTTGAGAGATTTTTAAACTTTAGGAACGCAAACTTTAAATACCACTAAATAGTGATTAAAAATATGAAAAGCTTAGATGATTTGAAAAGAAATGTTGCATTGAAATTGATTCATGGAGGATCTGTAAATGTTAATGTTTCTGTATCTGTAGGTGCTTCTGATATTGATAGACGTGTTAAGGTAGAAAGAACTTATTCTTTTAATGGCGGAAGAGCTTCTGAAGAAGCTTTTTATGAAGTGGATGATGATACTTCAAAATCTGGTTTAATGGATGATGCTGTTGGTAATCTTCAATCATGCTTCAATTCTAAACATTATGACTTTGAAGTTGATGAAAATATTGTAAAAATTTCTCCAAGAGAAGGTGTTTCAGTGGTTGATAGATTATTTTCGGTTAGATAAATATGAGTTTAGAAAAATCTGTTAGTAAAAGTGAATCTAGAAAAAGAGAAGTTCCTGATGATATTTATATTGGATTTTTTGAAGAAGGAAGCAGACTTAGCAGAAGTTACACAAAAGATGCTGGTGAGAAAAGAGGATTATTATCTAGAACTTTTCCAGTGAGTTGTTCAGATGTAGATCATATGACTGGTTTTCAAGTAGGGGTAAAATTCAATAATTTTATGGATACTGCAAGAGGAGTTGCATATGAAAATATTAGTAGTAAAAAATTAGAATATATAGCAACGATTGCTTTAATGCCCTTTCCACACTCACAGGAAAAAAGAAATATAAGTGTAAAAGAAATAAAAACAAGATTAAGAGAATTAAAAAAATTAGGCTATCCTGTTATTAAGGGTGTTGGAGAAATGAAAAAAGTTGAAGCTGAGGATTATTTGAAATCAGTTCAAGATGTTTTAACATTAAGATTAAAAGAGGAAAATCCTGAAGTTTTAAATGAAATTTATACTAAAAATCAAGGATTGTAAACATGTTTTGATTTCAGATAATTTTTTATATTTCTCTTACATTATATTACAATGGGATTAAATATTAGTGAAATTATTCCGAGAAAGGAAATTGAGATTTCAGATTTAAATGGAAAAATTATTTGTGTTGATGCCTTTAATATTTTGTATCAATTTTTGTCAACAATAAGGCAAATTGACGGCACACCTTTAATGGATAATAAGAAAAGAATTACAAGTCATCTTTCAGGGATTTTTTACAGAAATGTTAGTTTGCTTTCAGAAGGGATAAAACTTGTTTATGTTTTTGATGGTGAAGCTCCAGAATTAAAGGAGAAAACTCACATAAAAAGGAAAGAGGGAAGGGATTTAGCAAAGGAAAGATATGAACAAGCGAAGAAAGAAGAAAATATTGATTCAATGAGAAAATATAGTAGTCAGTTGTTAAGACTTGATGAGGGAATGATTAAGGAAAGTAAAGAGCTTTTGAAAGCAATGGGAATTGTTATTGTTCAAGCTCCAAGTGAAGGAGAGGCAGAAGCAGCTTATCTTTCAAAGGTTAAAAAAGAGGTTTTTGCAGCTGCAAGCCAGGATTATGATTGTTTGCTTTTTGGATCTGAAAAATTAATAAGAAATTTGACTTTAGCAAGTAGAAGAAAAACTTATTCTGGATATGTTGAAGTTAAACTAGAGTTAATTGAACTTGAGAAAGTTTTAAATTCACTTGAAATAAATCTTGATCAATTAATTTGTTTAGGAATTTTAGTTGGTACTGATTATAATCCAAAAGGAATTCCTGGAATTGGACAGAAAAGAGCACTTCAAATTGTTAAACAATATAGACAACCTGTTTTAATTTTTAAAAGTATTGAAGAACAAATTATGAGTTTAAATGAAGAAGATAGATTTGAATGGCAGGAAATTTTTGAACTTTTTCATAAGCCAAGAGTTCATGATATTGATTTTGAATTTGGAAAAGTAGATGAA
>CAYFIZ010000027.1:0-4768 GCA_964343325.1 Candidatus Woesearchaeota archaeon | reverse complement strand
CAAATCTACAGTTTCCATTTCCTAAACTGCATGCACCTTTAGGCAAATTACCAGAGATTCCAGGAAAGTCATATTCATCCATTCCAGCCCTAAAATCCATTTCCAGCCCTCTAGATTGTGAGAGTATATCACATTGTTTTTCTGTTGCATATTCTAAATCACTTGCAAGAACACAAGCACCTTTTCTACATATTGGAATTTCATAAATTAATTTGTTATCCCATATACCATTTCTTTCTTCACATTCTTCTTTTGGCGAGTTTGCAGCACAACTTAATCCTCCATCATAAATGCAAGTTCCTAATTTGCAGACAGAAGTTCCTTCACAGCTTGTCGGAAGAGGATTTTCACAGCTTTCAGGATCTGAAGAACTAGATCCAGAACTATCTTGACAAATTGCCCCGTTATTTGTTTCACGACAGCAATTACCCCCTTGCGCAGAAACAATTCCTATTTGTTTTATAGAAAACAAAATTGAGAGTATTGTTTTTGTTTTCTGGACAGAAAAATCTAGAAAAATATAAAAATTTTTCTGTATGGAAAAAAAACTAATTAACAAGCCTGTTAATTCTGGAATAGAATCAATTAAATTTTTAGAATTATTTTGAATTATGGAGAGATTATTATTTGAAGAATCTATTTGGTTTATTATGTAGCTTTCTGCAGGAATCATACTTACCAATAATAAAATTTGAAGTACTATAATCAACAAACCAAAGTTTATTTTTTTTAAATTCATTTTTTTAGATTATTTTCAACTAATTTAACTAATTTTTTTATTATGTTTTTAATTTCATTTTTGTTATTTATCAAAAAAGTTTTATCTATCTTTTTTCCATACTTAAAAGAGATTCTGCTCTTGTTATGTTTTTTGAAATTCTAAATATTTTTTCATCCATTTTTAAGGTAACCATAAAGCACAAAACCATTAATTATTTCTTCTCTGAGGTTTTTTGGTAATTTTTTTAGGTCTTGATTTATAATAACATGTATTTTTCTTTTCAAAATATTCTCAAATTTTTTCAAGTCAATTTCTTTTTTTGCTTTTGAAATAATTAAAAGATCAATATCACTTGTTTCCACATCTTCTCCTTTTAGATATGAACCATAAAGAATTATTGCATAAGGGTGGATGGAATTAATTAAGGAATCCAGTAATCCAGAATTTTTCACATCAGTTATATTTGCCATTCTTTTATAAAATTGAAAATTTTCATTATCTCTATTGGCAATATAACCATCAAAAGGTTTTGATCTTTTTTCCAGTATTAGTTCCATTTTTAATAACTCTTTTACATTGTTTTTTACAGATGTTGGAGCGAGTTTTATTTTTCTTCCTATTTCCCTAATAAAATGTATATTTGTTGGCTCTTTAAAAAAAACTTCTAATACTTTTAATTCGCTACTTTTTTGTATCATATGCTATATTAATGTAGCAATAGGTATATAAATGTTTCAGTTACTATGCCGGGGGTATTGCACACCCTCTTATAGCAAATCTAAATTTCTCCTTACTGTCTTTATGTTCTACAGTGTAAATCATATCTGAATCCCCTGTTTTGAATTTACGTATTATAAAATCAGGATAAAGAATCATAACCCCTAAACTTTCAGAATAACAAAATATTGTCTCTTGATTAATAAGCTCTTGAACAACAGATGCAATTTCATAAAATCTACTTGCAACTTGGACCTTGGAATTTTCTTGTTTTGTTGTTTCACCTGATTTTGTCAAAGTGATTTCAGAATCTGTATGAATAATAACTCTTTTTGGAAGTAATTCAACTTCAAAATCTCTGTAATCTGTGTTTGTCTCATAACCTTCTTTATTAAAATCTTCAGTCATTTCATTAAAACAACTTTCAACCTTATTGGAGATATAATTTTTTATTTCCTGTTTTAAGTCCTGCAAAAACATTGGCTTTTGATTAATACATGGAAGATGATTATTTTGATTGTAGCATAAATAAGCAATATTTATCGCAGCTTCTTCTCCTTCAAATTTAAAATTTTTAAAAAGTTTATTATTTATATATCCCCCGTGCAAAGAAATCACATCAATAGCTTCTTTGATTTTGTCTTCCATACATGACTTAAGAATAGATTCTGGATTTTCCTCAGATTTCAATGTAGCTTCTTCAATTACTTCTTCTCTAAAAACAAAAAATAAAAGAAATGTACTGACTAATACAATTCCTATAATCATAAAAATTGAAATTTGACCTATTTTTTTCATAAGTAAATAAGAATTACTAAATTTATAAAACTTTTAGTTTAGATTGGAAAGATGTGTGCTTTGAAAAATAAAGAAAATTAAAATTAGTTCATTTCATAAATGTTTGCAAGATCAGAATCTGGTTTTGAATAGAGTTTGTTATTTACATTGTCTATAGCATCTTAAATTTTCATAGCAGAAAAATTAACTTCAAATGGAAGATCAAGATCTAATTCATCAAAATTTCTTGCTTTTTTTCTGAAATTCAAAATACCTATACCAATAATTTCATCAGTTTCTTCTTCCTTAAAAATAGTTATTCCAGAATTAATATCTTCACCATAACTTGGTGCACCTTTTTTTATAAATATTTCTAAATAATCTCCTTCTTCATCATAATAAATTTTCATTTTTCCTTCCATTTGAATTTGTTTTATTTTATATTTCTTGTAAAATGTGCTGACATTATAAATCCGCTGTCATTTAAATATTTAACCACGACTTTTAAGAATTTTGATTTCTGTTTTTTATGTTTAAAATATTTATAGAAATTATTAACATCTTCTCTTTCATCAACAATAATTTTATCTGGTTTTTGAATAGATTCTGAAATTTCATCAGGATTTTCTATATTTGGATGATATTCTCTTATATGTTTCCACCTTTCTTTTGATAAATGAATCTTTCTTCCTGTTTTGTCAGTAATTTCAAAAACATAATGATTCATTTTTAATTAAATAATTTAATTATTTTAAGTTTTTCCATTACCATAACTACTTAATCATAGTTACAGATAGAAAGGTTTATATAATAATTATGTCTTAAAATAATACATTAAAATGGAAAATCAAAAATATCCTGAAGATAAAGTAAATGAATCTAATAGATTGAAAAGGCTTGGAAAACGAGCTTTAAGCGAGTTAGAAGTATTACCTTCTGAAGCTCTTTTTGCTACACTTGGTTATAAGGGTGGTGAATCTCTTGGAAAAGTTGCGTCAACAACTAGATCTTATATAGAAGGAGGAAATTGGGAAGCAAACAATTTTGTCCAAAATATACAAAATCTTGAAGATATCCTTACAAGTAAGGTTCATATTGTAGATATGGGAAATTGGATACAAAATCTTAATCAAGCTGTTCTGGATTTAGAATATAGGTGGGCTGGTGGAATAGTGTGCGCTTTAATTGGTATCTACTCTGGAAGAAAAATTAGCCAATATATTAACAATAAATTCTTTACTAGAGATAATCCAAAAATTAGTTAGTCTTAAAATGTTTGTCTAAGTAAAGTGTTAAAATGAAAGAAAATCAAAATAATAACTCTTTAGAAAACAGAACAAATATCCAATTTATTATATACTATATCATTCATTACACTTTTACTTTCAATGCTTAATTCACCCTTAAGATAATCAGATTTACATTAGTTCTTTTATCTGAATAATTTATCATAGTTGCAAAACTAAAAATCAATCTAATAATTATTCTTGGATAATTTTATAAAATCTCACCATTTATTTTAATTTATAAAAAATTATTTATTAAATTTGTTATGGAAAAGAAATTTAAGATTTATAAAACAAATGAATTTGAAAAAGACTTTGAAAAATTGGACAAATCTATCAAAGACCGGATTGAAAAAGAAGTAATCAAGTTAGAGATTAATCCTTATAGTGGTAAGCCTTTAGGATATAAATTTTTCAGAGAGAAAAAAATTGGTGGATATAGATTTTATTATCTTGTATATGATGAATATGTTATTGTATTCATAATAGCAATTAGCAGCAAAAAAGACCAGCAAAAGACAATAGATATAATAAAATCACTTATTCCTTATTATAAAGAAGAAATAAAGAAAAAACTTAATCTTTCTTGATTTTCCATGGTTTTATTCTTCCAGATTTTATATCTTCCAAACCTTTAATTAACTTTGCTAGCAATTCTTCATCCAGTTCTGCTTTTTTCCTTAATTCTAAATATTCTCTCTTTTGAATTTTCATCATTTCCATATTTAAAATAAATTATTAAAGTTTAAATAATTTCTCTTTTCCATTACCATAACTACTTAATCATAGTTACAGATAGAAAGATTTATATAGTAATTATGTCTTAAAATAATACATTAAAATGGAAACTCAAGATCAAAGATCTCTGGAAGGTAGGGCAAATGAATCTAATAGATGGAAAAGGCTTGGAAAACGAGCTTTAAACAGGGCAAAACATGAGTCAAAACTATTGCCTTATGAAGCTGTTTCTGCTGCACTTGGTTCTTGGGGAGGTTATGAGTTTGGAAAAGTTGCATCAACAGCTAGGTCTTATATAGATGGGGGAAATTGGGAAGCAAACAATTTTGTTAAAAATATTCAAAATATTGGAGATATTCTTACAGGAGATTTTGTGTGGATGATTGGGGGTTTTATGCAAAATCTTAATCAAAATCTTCAGGATTTAGAATATGGAATAGTAGGTGGAATAGCAGGTGCTTTATTAACTATTTATCCAGGAAGGAAACTTGGCAAATATATTAACAATAAATTCCTTTCAAGAAATAAT
>CAYFIZ010000026.1:1595-5740 GCA_964343325.1 Candidatus Woesearchaeota archaeon | reverse complement strand
TGCTTCCATCCCATTGCAAAACTTGATTGATTTCACAATTTAATGGAGGTGCTATTTCTTCTATTAAATGTCCTGGATTTGGAGCAACTCCAGGTGTTAAAGCAAAAACACTTATTCCAATTAGTAAGAAAATCGAAAATGTAATTAAAGTATAGATTGCCCTGTTTGTAAAATTAATTTGAATATTCAAACTCTTTTTCATAATTTATAATAGGATAAAGAGTTTTTAAAGATTGTTGAGATTTCAAATAATCTTTAAGAAATTTCTTTCAAAACATTAATAAATATTCTTATAATAATTATATTATAAAAAAGAGGAAAAATATGAAATCTAAAAAGGCAAAACCCTTAACAAAAGATGAAATTTCTTTTCTTAATCATCTTATAAAATCCCTTAAAGAATCAGAGTTAAAACTGAAAGAATATTATATAAAAAAAGATGTTAAAAATTTCAACAACATAAAAAAATTTATGTTAGGAATACAAAAAAAAATTTCTGAAATAATAAAATGATTCCTAAAATAAATTATTTTCAAGAATTAAAAGATAGTATTTCAAAACAAGAAGAAATAATTATGGAAATGAGTTCTTTTTTTAATAAATTGAAGGAACATGAACCAGAAGAAAAAGAAAGGGTTTTTTCACATACAAATTCATTAAAAAACTTATTAAAAAAAGAAAATGATAATATTCCAAAAATATTAGATAAGATAACCCTTATAAAATCACTTCATTTTGAAATAAAGAATAAACAAAGAATTCCTGATAAAGATTATCCTTTACCTTACAAAAAAAAGAAGAAAAATTTTCTTGAAGAACTACTCCAAAAAAGAAATTTAAACAAAAAATTCGCTTTAAAAAAATTTGAGAAAGAAACTCTTAAAAGAATTGGAAAAAAAGGAAAAGAAATTACTAAGGGAAAAAAACAAACTCCAAGTAAATATGTCGGCATAGCAACCAAAATATTTTCTAATTTTTCAGCCTTTTTAATTAACAAAGGAATGTTCAAAAATTTAAGCAAAAATTTAACAAAAACCAACATGGAACTTCTTCCTAAAAGTTATGTTTCAGTAATTCTTTTTACAACATTACTTTCTTTAATTGCAGGAATTTTTATTTTTTTATTTTTTTTATTTTTTAATGTTCAAATTATTTTACCTTTTATAACAATGGTTAATGAGTCATTTGCTGTAAGATTCTTGAAAGTGTTCTGGATTTTGTTTATACTCCCAATTGCAAGTTTTTTATTTATGTATTTTTATCCTTCACTAGAAAAAAGCTCTCTTGAAGGAAAAATTAATCAAGAACTTCCTTTTGCAACAATAAATATGGCAGCTATTTCTGGTTCAATGGTTAACCCAACAACAATATTCAGTATAATTGCTTCAACAAGGGAATATCCTCGTCTTGAAAGAGAATTCATAAAAGTAATAAATAGTGTTAATATTTTAGGCTACGATTTAATTACCACTCTAAAAAATAGAGCTTTTAATAGTCCAAGCAAAAAACTTGCTGATTTATTTAATGGAATTGCAACCACAATAAAGTCAGGTGGAAATTTACCCAAATTCTTTGAGGAAAGAGCTAAAAGCTTGCTTTTTGAATATAATCTAGAAAAAGAAAAAAGCACAAGAGCTGCTGAAACATTTATGGATATTTATATTAGTGTTGTTATTGCAACTCCTATGATTTTAATGCTCTTATTAATTATTATGCAAATTAGTGGTTTAGGAATTTCACTAAGCACTTCAATGATTACATTAATAATGATTTCAGGAGTCTCAATAATAAATATTATGTTTTTAACATTCTTGCATTTAAAACAAACAAACGAATAATCAAATGGAAATAATAAAATTAAACTGCGCGATTTCATCGGAGGCAATTAGAAATCGCTTAACCGCGTCGAGAGGGAAAGTAAAAGAAAACCGTAGGTTGTCTTTAAAATGGAAATAAAAAAAGCTCACTGGGTTGGAATTTTATTAGCAATAATAATTATAATTTTGTCTTTATTTTTGATAGGAACAAAATGGTTTTTCTTCTTGATTGGAATGGGAATTCTATTAGGAGTTTCTCCATTTGTATTTTCAACAATCCGTGAAACAAAAATTGAAAACGAAAAAGAAGAAATGTTCTTAGAATTTGCAAGAAACTTAGCAGAAAATGGAAAAACAGGAATTCCAATAAGTAAAAGTATAATTAATATGAAAACTAAGCATTATGGGGTTTTAAATGAATATATAAAAAAATTAGCAAGTCAAATTTATTTAGGAATTCCATTAGTAACTGCACTAAAAGTATTTTCAAAAGATGTAAATAACAAAACAATTTCCAGAGCAATAACTTTAATAGGACAAGCTGAAAAATCAGGGGGTGATATTGGACAAATTTTAGAATCTGTTGCAGGGGCTGTAAGCACTTCTGACAAAGTCAAAAAAGAAAGAAAGGCTATTATCTCAACATTAGTTATCCAAGGCTATATAATTTTCTTTATATTTATGATAATAATTTTAGTCTTGCAATTCAAGATAATTCCAATGATCTCTGGAATTGATAGTTTGGAAACAGGATTAGCAGGAACAGCAAAAACAACTTCAGATGTTAGTGGATCAGAAATATCAAGTTCATTTTTTTATTTGCTTTTAATACAAGGATTTTTTAGCGGCTTGACAATTGGAAAACTCGCAGAAAAAAACTTTAAGGCAGGAATAAAACATTCATTTATTTTGGTGATTCTCGGATTCTTAGTTTCTTCAGGAGCAAATTTTTTCTTAGGATAAATATACTTTAGGTTAATAATTATTAAAATATAAAAAGTCATTTTCATTGTTTATTTAATGAATAAAAAAGCAGGGACTCATATTGGAGTTGTACTTTCATTTGTAATATTTGTAGTTTTTTTAGTCTTTCTTTATTTGATTTTCATAGAACCAACAATAACCCAGAATGATAAAGAGTATCTTTTAGAAAATTTAAGAATAAAATTAATAGAAAATGTTTCAGAAGAACTAACAGTTTCTAGCGTGAATATAGAATCTGCTCATCAAAACTGTGTCAAATTACAAAACTTAATTAATGATTTCGGAATAAATTCAAAAATTATTGTTAAAAATAAATTTGGGAATGATCAGACTTCATATGTTTTAAATAATGATTTAGAAATATCAAGAGATAATAATGAGACTTTTTTTAAGATATATAATTCAAATGAATTTGAAGAAGCAAGTAATGTCGGAGAAAGCCCTTGTGATTTAAAAAATTATGAAAAAGGTCTGATAAAAACAAACAAATATGTTTTTGAAACAAAAATAATTGATTTAATGAATGAATATGAAAATAATTATGAAACACTTAAAGAAGAATTAAAAATCCCAATTGGAAGTGAATTTAATTTTGGTTTTACCTATAACAATAAAACATTAATAACAACAGAAAAAAATATATCAACAAATATTTATGCTGTGGAAATTCCTATTCAATATGTTGATAAAGAATCAAATATTTTATTAGGATCTATAAATATAAGAATATGGTAATAAAAACAACCTACGGTTTTCTTTCACTTTCCCTCTCGTTGCGGATTGGCGATTTCTAATTGCCTCCGAGGAAATCGCATGGTCACTAAACAACCTTTGGTTTTCCCTCTTGACGCGGAAAAGCGATTTCCAAATACCCTCAAAAAGGGCATAAACACCTTGATGAAATCGCACATCAAAACATAAAAAAATGAAACAAAAAAAAGGATGGATAAGAATTATCGAAGCATTTGTTACAATATTATTAATAACTGGAATTTTATTAATAGTTTTAAATAAAGGATATATTTCAAAAAATGATAATTCCCAAAAAATTTATGAAAATGAACAAGGAATTTTAAGAGAAATTCAACTAAATAATTCCTTAAGACAAGAAATTTTGAACATGGGAGTTCTTCCTGTTGAATGGGCTGATTTCCCTGAAAATGTCAAGAACAAAATAATTTCAGAAACCCCTTCTTATTTAAATTGTGAGGCAAAAATATGTGGTGCAAATGAAATTTGTGTTTTAAGTGAAATTTCTAATGAAGATATTTATGTTCAAAAAACAATAATAACTGCAACTTTAGAAAAATATAATCCAAGACAATTAAAATTATTTTGCTGGAG
>CAYFIZ010000026.1:0-1495 GCA_964343325.1 Candidatus Woesearchaeota archaeon | reverse complement strand
AAAAAAATATACAATTACGGAATAAATGTTGATAAAAAAACTTTGGAACAATTTGAAAATTGTTATTCTGAAAATTTTGTAGTTGAAGCAGCATTAATGCCTGATGCTCATGTAGGCTATGCAGCACCAATAGGAGCTGTGCTAAAAACAAAAAACTTTGTTGTTCCAGCATGGGTGGGTTTTGATATTGGATGTGGACTTATAGCTCTTAAAATAAAAGGTAATGGTTTGGTTGAAAAAGCTAGAAATAAAAGAGAAGAAATTTACAAGAGAGTTATGAAGAAAATCCCAATGGGTGTAGGAGAATACAACAAAGAAAATAATATCACTGAAAAAACCAAAAAGGAATTTAAAAAACTTCTAAAAAAATTTGAGGAAGGTCTTTATGATAAAAATATTCTTAATTATCTTAAAACATCCTCAATAAAACATCTTGGAACCTTAGGAGCAGGAAATCATTTTATTGAACTAGGATATGATTCTAAAACAGAAAAAGAATTATGGTTGGTAATTCACTCAGGAAGCAGAGGAATAGGTCATAGTGTTGCAAAAAAATATATGATAAAAGCTTCAAAAAGCAAAGAAAAAAATGAATATGAAAAAACATTCCCACTCAATGTAAAATCTGAAGTTGGAAAAGAATATCTAAATATTCTTGAATTCGGACTTGAATATGCACTTCTTAACAGGCTTGAAATAACATACAAAGCAATTGAAGCACTTAATGAAATCCTCGCAGAAAACTTGAAATATGAATTATGGGTGAACAAAAACCATAACCATGCTGTTTATGAAAAAGGTTATTTTATCCATAGAAAAGGTGCAACACCTGCAAAAAAAGATGAAAAAGGCATTATTCCTGGAAATATGAGAGACGGTTCTTTCCTCGTGAAAGGAAAAGGAAATTCAAAATTCCTGAATAGTTCATCTCATGGGGCTGGTAGAAGTATAAGTAGAAAAGTAGCAAAGAAAAAATATACTATAGATCAATTTGAAAAGTCTATGAAAGGAATAACAGGAAACATATCCAAAGAAACACTTGACGAACTACCAATGGCATATAAAGATATTTTTAGAATTATAGAATCACAAAAAGATTCTGTAAGGTTTGTGAAACATATAAAACCAATAATTAATTGGAAAGGTTAAAAATAATAATTACAACAAAAAAAGAAGATTCTGAAAAGAATAATATTTATAAATAAGATTTTGTTAAAGAAAATATGAAAAAAGAGTTTGTTGTTTCATTAATAATTTCATTAATAATTTTTTTATCATCAGGAATTTTTGCAATTGGAGAGGAATGTTTTATTACAGATAGAAATTCGTGTGAGACAAATGGAAATGTTATAATGGGTCTATCTAGTACAACAAATGCTCATGGAGAATTAGCAAATCAAAATAATTATGATGATGTTTTATGTTGCAATTTTGCCGGAAGTTTAACATGTGATGGACAAAATAAAATAATAGGTTTATCTTCAGAAACTAATGC
>CAYFIZ010000025.1:4614-6248 GCA_964343325.1 Candidatus Woesearchaeota archaeon | reverse complement strand
CTAAACAAGATTTAATAATAAAACAAGAACAAATGGCTAAAGAAGCTGAAGCTGAAAAGAAAGAAGAATCAACTGAAGAAAAGAAAACAGAAGAGGACGATAAAAAAGAAGAAACAAAGAAAAAATAGATTTATATATGATTAATTCTTTAATGGTGTAATTTGGGAGCATAAAATGAAGAGATATTTAATAAATAATTCTTTAATTAGTACAATCAAAAAGAGTAGACATAGTTTAAGAGATATAAATAAAAAACTAGATTTTGAAATAAGAAATGCCCTTTATAAAAATAAGACTCTTAGTTATGAGCAGTTAGAAAAATTAGAAGCATTGTTCAATAAAAAATTTCGTTTAAAAATAATTTATATAAATTATGGTAGGAATTTAGGAAAAAAAGTATTTACAAAACCCATCCAACAACCTAATAAAACTATAAAACTTGCAGAATTTATTGGGATTATGTTGGGGGATGGAAATTTATGGAAAAATAGAATTAAAATAGCATTTGATAAAAGAAATAAAGAATATTTGAATTATGTTAGTAGTCTATTTTTTAATATATTTGGAATAAAACTAAATAAGGAAATACATAATGGAACTAACCAAGCATATTTGCATTGCACCAACTTATATATTGTAGAAGAATTAATTAAACAAGGACTAAAAAGAGGCCATAAAATAAAAAACAATATAGGAATACCTATTTGGATAAAGGAAAACAAAAATTATGCAAAAGCATGCATAAGAGGATTAATTGATACTGATGGATGTATTTATGTTTGTAAAAGAGAAAAACAAACTTATATAAAATTTACAAATTTCAACAAACAATTATTAAAAGATTTTAAAGAATTAACTGTTATCTTAGGTTACCATTTTGCTAAAGCAAATAAAAATAATTGGTGTCTTTACAGGAAAGAAGAAGTAGCAAAACTTTTTAATGATATAAAACCAATTAAATCAAGCGGGGCTGTGGGGAAGCCTGGTATCCTTTCAGGTTTGGGGCCTGACGTCCTCGGTTCGAATCCGAGCAGCCCCATTTAACATTATAATAAGGTTTAAAAACAGTTTTTGATATTATTTTTTAATAAAATGGAAGAAGATTATGTATTAAAATTCACTAGGAAATTTAGAAATAAAGAATCTTTCATAAGAGCTAGAGGAAGAATTAAAGATTATTTTTCAAAAGGTTTTTTGCCAACAAGCGATTCAAGACCTCCAGAAAGTTATATTTATGTTAAGCCTGGAGTTTCATTTCAAACTGTGGCAAATGAAATGGGGATGTTTATTTCTTTAAGTGTTAGAGAATTTGAAAATGAAGTAACAGATAAATCTTTAAGAGAACTTGAAGAAATTTTTGCAGGATTTTCAGATGAATGTATGAAAAGGGAAGGTGTAAACGATAACAATGTTATTCTGTTTCGTTTATAAATTTAAGAATATTTAAAATGCCATCAAAATCAAAAAAATCAAAATCAGCAGGAAGATTTGGAGCAAGATATGGAAAAAAGATAAAAGCCAAATTAGTTAAAGTTGAAGAGAAACAAAGAAAGAAACAAAAATGTCCTTTTTGTGAAAAATTAGGGGTTAAAAAACTTTCAAAAGGAATTTGGCAGTGCACAAGAAAAAAATGC
>CAYFIZ010000025.1:3324-4514 GCA_964343325.1 Candidatus Woesearchaeota archaeon | reverse complement strand
TGCCGAAAAAAGTCGGCTTCAGTGTAGAAGGAAGGTTGAATGTCAAGGAAACGCCGTTTCCTTACAATGGCTAATTATAAATGTTTTAAATGTGAAAAGAAGATTAAGAGTGGCAATCTTGAAAAGAGATTTGTTTGTGTTAATTGTGGAAGTAAGATTTTCTACAAACCTAGAACAAAAGTTAAAAAATTAAAGGCAGTATAATTTCAAAATGGAAGATCAAAATAAAAAAATAGAAGAAATGCAAATCTTGGAGCAAAAACTTCAAAACTTTTTCCTTCAAAAACAATCTTTTCAGATGGAATTTTCTGAGACACAAGCGGCATTAAAAGAAATAAAAGATTCAAAGGATGATGTCTTTAAAGTTGTTGGGCAGTTAATGATTCAAACAGACAAGTCCAAAGTAAGTGAAGAACTTTCAAACAAGGAAAAAATTTTAGATTTGAGAATAAAGGCAATTGAGAAACAAGAGAATCCTTTAATAGAAGAACTTGGAAAATTAAGGGAAGAAGTCATGAAAACAATGAAAAAATAACAAAAAGTTACGAAATATTTATAAATCTCATACTCCACATAAATTTAATATGGTTTTTGAGAAAATAAAAAGAGCTTTTTCAAGTTCAATTAATGAATTTGACGATGATGAATATTTAGAGATAGATTTAGGACAGGAAAAAATAGATAAAAAGATTCTTGTTAAGCTTTTTGCGCTAAAACAATATGAAGATGTAAATCAAATTCTTAATGCTTTAAGAGAAGGATATACTATAGCAATTGTTGACATAAAAATATTAAAACAAAAAGATTCTATTGAATTAAAGAGAGCTATTTCAAAAATTAAGAAAACAATTGATGCTCTTGAAGGAAGTATTGCTGGATTTGGAGAAGATATTGTTATTGCAACACCTTCTTTTGCAAGAATTCATAAAGAGGTAGAACCTCAAAAAGAGAAAGGAAAATTTGAGTAATTCTAAAAATCAACCAATTCTCTCTTTTATCTTTCTACATCTTTTACAAACATATTTTTGAGAGAATTTTCCTTGCCCTATATTTCTAACACCCATAAATTTTTCCCATTCATGCTTTCCAAGAACACATTTTAATCTCTCTTTAAATTTCATTTAAACTTTCGCTATAGAGAAAACTGTTTTTAGAGCTACAATAATTGTTGCAGGTGCAAATAATGCCAA
>CAYFIZ010000025.1:0-3224 GCA_964343325.1 Candidatus Woesearchaeota archaeon | reverse complement strand
ACCAAAGTAGTTGAAAGCCCTATCACAATTGCAAGAATAACTCCGATTAAGAAAGCCCAAGCTCCAATACTATTTTCTTTAGATTTAATAACCATTTTCCTCTTTATTATTACAGATATAATATATATAAAGTTTTTGTAATTCTATTTTTAACCTATATTTTATAAAATAGAAATCTTTATAAACCATAGTAACTCCAAAATGATTACAAATTAAAATGAAATCAACATTTAATCTGTTAAGTTTGAGTATGTTAGTATTTGTTTTGTTAGTTAGTTTTGTAAGTGCTGCAAGTTTTACTTTAACACCAAGTTCATTAGATTTTAACAAAAATGATAGTTCTCAAACATTTACAGTTGCCAATACAGGTGCAAGTGTTTTAAATATTTCATTAACTTCGCAAACAATTGCAGATACTAATGGAAATACTGTTACAATAGGTTTTAATGAAACTAGTTTAAGTATTGCTGCAAGTGGCTCAACAATTATTAATGCTACAACATCTTCTCTTTCAAGTGATTTTCTTCTTGGAAATTTTTCTAAAACATATACAATACAAGAAACTGGAAATTCAACTAATAATCAAACATTGAATCTTTATTTCTTAGATTCTTTCTGTTCAAGCGGTTCTGTAGATGATACTGATTTAAAATTGAAAGTAGATATAAATAATAAGGGAGAAGGTGATAATGATGAATGGCTTCCTTTAGATATTATTGAAATTGAAATTGAACTTGAAAATAACAAAAATAATATTGATTTAGATAATGTTGTTTTTGAATTAGGTTTGTTCAAAGAAAATTCTAATACAAATATTATTGATGAAATGCTTTGGATAAGCGATAATGATGAAGAAGTTGAAGTTGGCGATATTGATGAAGATGAAGATGATAAACACACTTTTGAATTTAGAATAGACCCTACTGAAGTAGAGGAAGACGATTATTGGTTAGTTGTCAAAGCATATCCTGATGGAGATGAAAGTGATACATGCGTAGATCATTCTGAGAATTTAGAAGATTTTGGTTCAGATGATTTTTTAGCCGAAATTCAAATTACAAAAGAAAATGATCAAGAAAAAATGGTTGTTATTGATGAAGAAAGTTATCCATTAATAATAGATGCATTTTGTGATGCATCAGTAACTTTTACAGCAGATATCTATAATATTGGTGATGATGATTTTTTAGATCAAATTAAAGTTCTTCTTGTTAATAATGAATTAGGGCTTAATTTAGCAGAAATAGTTAGTGGTGATTTAGACGAAAGTGAAAAAACAGAAGTAGTATTTAGTTTTGATGTTCCTTCGAATGCAGAAGAAAAACAATATGTTTTAGTTATGGAAATCTTTTATGATTATGATGAAGATGATGAAACTTATGATGAAGTTTCAGATAGTACTTTTGATGTCTTGCTTAAAGTACAAGGAAATTGTGGTACTTCATCAACTACTACACAAAAAGCAGTAGTTTCTGCAACTTTAGAATCTGGCGGAAAAGCAGGACAAGAATTAGTTGTTAAAGCTACAATAACCAATACAGGGGATGATACAGCTAATTATATTTTAAACGCAGCAGGATATTCAGAATGGGCATCTTCAGCAAATGTTGTTCCAGGAGTATTCTCATTAGGCTCAGGCGAATCAAGAGAAGTTTTAGTGACTTTTAATGTAGAAAGCGATGCTTCAGGAGAAGAATTATTTGATATTGAAGTTGTTTCAGGAAATGAAGTAGTTGTAAAACAACCTGTTTCTGTTTTAATTGAATCTCAAAGTGTTGGGGGATTTATTACGGATGGGGTAATTGGAGACAATCTTTACTTGTGGGGATTAGGATTATTCAATGTAATTTTGATAGTGGCTATAGTTTTTGTAGTTGTAAGACTTATGAGGAAATGAAATGAAAAACTTAATAAGAAATTTAGGCATGGCTGCATTGGTAGGAGGAATATTAGTATTTCCAAATAATGCTCAGGCTCTTGAAGAAGAAGATGTTTTAAATGTTTCTCCTAGAGATTATGTTGAATCTGTTGATAAGAAATTAAGTGATTATGAAATGAAAGGAATTTTTGGTAGTGATCATTCTTATTCATATAAATGTTTAATAAATATTGTGGAAAAAGTTAATAAGAAATTTCCGAAGGCAGAAGTTGTGGTAAATTTTAAAGATTATTATGATCATGCGCGTACTTGTTACGGAACAGCGTTAATTCCAAGATAATAATTTTCTTTTTCAACTGAAATTATATAAATACTTTTTTCATTTAAACTTAATGAAGAAACTAAAAAAAGATACTAATCAATTTCTTGACATTATATTAAGATACTCTATTCTTGTTTTAGCTGCTTTACCAAATCTTTGGCTTTTTTATTTTATTTTCACTCCTTTGACTGTTTATCCTATTTATTTTTTTCTTAATTTATTCTTTGACACTTCTTTATTTGGAAATATTGTTATTTTAAATAAAAAACTTGCAATAGAATTAATAAGAGCATGTATTGCTGGAGCAGCTTATTATTTTTTATTAGTTCTTAACTTATCCATACCAAAAATAAAGATTACAAAAAGAATTAAAATGATAATTTTCGCATTCTCATTATTATTATTAATAAATATTTTAAGAATTTTCTTGTTAAGTCTTGTTGCCTATTCAGGAAACTCTTTTTTTGACATAACTCATGAATTATTTTGGTATCTCATGAGTGTTGTTTTTGTTGTTGGGATTTGGTTTGCAGAAGTAAAAATTTTTAAGATAAAAGAGATACCTTTTTATTCTGATTTAAAATTTCTTTATAAAAAATCTTTTTCAAAAAAATAGATTGATAACTCCGAGAGTTCCAAGAAGAATTAAAACACCTGCAATAATTACTCCAAGAGTTATTGCTAGAATACTTTTTTTTCTATCCAAATCTAATAACCAAGAAGCAAGACATCCGGTCCATGCACCTGTTATAGGTAAGGGGATAGCGACAAATAATACTAAAGCTAAAAAACCAAGAGATTCGTATTTTCTTTCAAACTTATCAACTTTCTTTCGGAATTTTTCTAAGAATTTGTCAAAAATCTTTCTGTAAATTTTGACATTCATAAAAATCTTATGAATATTATCCAGAAAATAAAAAATAAAAAAGATTACAAGAATATTTAGCAAAACAACTATTGAAAAAATAAGAAATACTGAAATATTTTTTTCTATTGCATAAGTTATTGCAATTGGAAGTCCAA
>CAYFIZ010000024.1:3825-6258 GCA_964343325.1 Candidatus Woesearchaeota archaeon | reverse complement strand
AAAAATAAAGTCATTAAAATCCAGAAAGCAAATGCAAAATAAATAGAATAATCTAAAGTTCCAAAAAATAATTTAGAAAGGCTTTGTCCTTCGCCGATTAAATAAGCTAAAAGAGCTGAATAAATTCCAAAAATTACTGCAAAAAACATAACTATCTTTCCAGAATTTCCAAGATATTTTTCTGCATAACCAGGAAGCTGATGAATTTTTTTTGTTCTTAAAGAAACTTCTCCTAAACATAGATTAACAAAAAGCATTAAAAATCCTAAAAGAATTAACCAAAAAATCCCTATAAAAAAACCTGATTTTGAAAAAACATAAGGCAGTCCTAAAATCCCTGCACCAATAATTGTTCCTGAAAGAGTAAAAGCTGTTGCAAAAAATTTTCGTTTAAGCATAAGAAAAATAAATTTTCAAGTTATAAAAAAGTATTGGCGCAAACAAATAAAAATATATTAAGGATTAGAGTGTTAGAATTTAGATAATCTTCCGAAAATTAGATTCTATAATAAGTCTTTTTTGTCAAACACTTTTATAATTTCTTTTAATTTTAAGATACTTTTCTTTCTTAGATTCTTTTTTCTTATTGATGTATTAGCATCATTTAAATCCCTCCATTTTATTTTTTTTATTTGTGTTAATTGGTTTAAATGACCCATCCACCCATATAATAAAATTAATTTTTCCCATTCTTTAGGCAATTTACCATATTTTGAATATCCTTTTACTAGTGAATATCTATAATCATACTTTTTCTCAAATCCTCTTAATCCACTAAAAAGTTCTTGAATAGGTCCTTTTGCTCTTGCAAATTCAAAATCTATTAAACCTTTTACTTTATATTCATCATCATATTTATCTACGATAATATTTGCGGTTGATGCATCTCCATGACACATACAAGGATCTAACTCTTTTTTTAGTAAAAGTTTATTCTTATTAAAAAAATTGATATTTAATTTTAAAGTTTCTTTAGATAAAAGTTTCCTTTTTTCAATCTTTTCAAAGATTTTTTTTACTTCACCACATTTAATAGAATAATAATTTTGGTATTTTTTAATTAAATTTAAAGATGAATCAAGTTCACCATAGCTTTTCAATTTTAAAGAATGAAGTTTTCCATAGAGTTCTCCAATTTCTTCAAATAATTCTTCTTTTTTTTTTACTTTATCGTATTGATTTTGAAGAGACTTCCCCTCTACTTTTTCAGCTATAATATAAGACTCATCAATAACTTTCTTACTAAAATCGGATTTTATTATTTTGGGTATTGGAAACTTTTTATATTTTTTTCTAATCAAAGTTCTAATACGCTTTTGTTTTAAAACATATTTTTCAAAACCCTTTATTTTTAGTAATTTAATAATATAATTTCCAGAATCTAATCCGATATCATAAACTATGTTGTTATATCCTTCAGGGAATGCTTTTATGGAGATTATTTTAGCTTTAGGGAAGTTTACTCGGATTATTTTTCTAATATCGGTATATTTAGCCATCTTTTTATCTTGTCTTCCAATATTTGTTTAGATTTTTTTTAGTAAAAGTTTTATCTAGCTTATTAATAAGATAATTAATTTCTTTATTAGAAAGATGCTTTTTGTAATTCTCAATTTTTGCCCAGCTTTTCTTTTTAATTTGTTTTAAAACTTTCTCTTTATTTGAAGTTATCTCAAAAACATCAATTAAAACAATTTCCTTATCATCAATTCCCAAATTTGAAAATAATTTGAATGTTTTTTCATGTATTCCATATGACCAAAGTTTTAATAGAAATTTCATAATTTTATCTATTAATTTAAATCTTTCTTTTTCATTCAGGTTATTTAATGCTTGATCTAAAGGTAATACTTTCTTTTGTTTTACTCTTCCATTTTCAATAAACTCTAAATTTGCAAGTAATTTTCTAGGAATTTTTGATTTTTTAATGACCTTTGTAGAATTTTTAATATCTGAAATCATTTTATCTGTTCTTTCTTCTAATTCCTCAAGTTTATTCTTCCATCTCAAGAATTTCTCAACTTCTTGCTTAATTTCCTTTCTACTTTTTGGAGTTTTAATAACGTATGAATCATATAAATCAACCCAACATTGCCAACCACCTAGTCTTTTATTCATAAAATCATTTAAGGACTAATCACTTTTATATTTTTCTCAAAATTGGTATAGGAAGAAATTGAACTTGATTAACCTTACTAAAATAAATAGGCCCGGAGGGATTCGAACCCCCATCAACTGGGTTTTTCAAGCTAGATTATGAACAATTTTACTTACCGAAACCAGTAATTTTATCCATTAAACTACGAGCCTATATTTTTTAAAACAAATAAAGGTTTTTATATGTTAAGAATTTTATAAAATTCTTAAACACCCAAAAATCTAAAATTGAAGCAAAAGATTTTTATGTATTAATATCTATATATAAAGATGGCA
>CAYFIZ010000024.1:0-3725 GCA_964343325.1 Candidatus Woesearchaeota archaeon | reverse complement strand
CATTATTTATTGGCTATAATGGGGAATTGGATTTAGCATTGTTGCAAATCTCAGGAGATTATGATTACTTAGAATTTGGAGATTCAAACGACGTTCAAATAGGTGAAAAAGTAATTGCAATTGGAAATCCCTTAGGATTGCAGTTTTCTGTTACAGAAGGAATTATATCTGCAGTTCATAGAACAGGTCCAAGCGGAACAGATGATTACATACAAACAGATACAGCACTTAACCCAGGAAACTCAGGCGGTCCTTTAATCAATAAACAAGGAAAAGTTATAGGAATAAATAATTTCAAACTCGGCTCTGGAGAAAATCTTGGATTTGCACTTGAATCAAACCCGATGGTTAATTCCATAAATGAAATTTATTTTGAAGAATTCAATGAAACTTTAATTTAAAATGGTAAAAAAATCACAAGAAGGATTAACAGTAAAAAAAGAGGAAAATTTTAGCGAGTGGTATTCACAAGTTATTGAGAAAGCTGAAGTTATTGATTTAAGATATGGTGTGAAAGGATTTGTTGTAATTCGTCCATGGGGTGCTATGATTATAGAAAATATGTATGATTTTTATGAAAAAGAATTACAAAAAAAAGACCACAAACCTTCATTTTTTCCATTAGTTATTCCTGAAAAAAATTTCAAAAAAGAATCTTCTCATATAAAAGGATTTAGTCCAGAAGTTTTTTGGTTGAATGAAGTAAAAGGTGAAGATAAATTAGCATTAAGACCTACGAGTGAAACAGCTTTTTATCAAATGTTCTCCATTTGGATAAGATCTTGGAGAGATCTTCCATTAAAATTATATCAAAGAGCAAATATTTTTAGATATGAAACAAAAGCAACACGTCCTTTAATAAGAGCAAGAGAATTTTATTGGATAGAAACACATGATTGTTTTGAAACAAAAGAACAAGCAGAAAAACAAGTTCAAGAAGATATCACAACAACAGAAGAAATAATGCACCAAAAGTTTTTAATTCCATTTTTAGCAATGAAAAGACCATCATGGGATACTTTTCCAGGAGCAGAATATTCTGTTGCTGCAGACTCAATAATGCCAACAGGAAAATTGATACAACAACCTTCAACACATTTAATAAAACAATCTTTCATAAAAGCTTTCGATATAAAATTTAAAGATAAAGAAGGAAAAGAAAAGTATGTTTGGACAACTTGCTATGGCCCTGCACCATCTAGGATGCTAGCTTCAGTAATCTCAACTCACGGAGATAATAAAGGACTTATAATTCCTTTTGGTATCTCACCAATTCATGTAATAATAATTCCTATTTTTGACAAGAAAAACAAAAATAAAATTTTAAAAGAATCTGAAAAAATAAAAGAAGAACTTTTTGATTTAGGAATAAAAACAGAAATTGATTCAACTGAAAAAAGACCTGGAGAAAAATATTATGAATGGGAACTTAAAGGTGTGCCATTTAGAATTGAAATTGGAGAAAAAGAAATTAAAAACAAGAAATTAACTCTTTTTATAAGAGATCTTGGTAAAAAACAAGAAATTAAGATAAACGAACTTTCAAAAATAAAAAAACTTGGGGAAGAATTTGATAAAAGATTAAAAGAAAAAGCAGATAATTTTATGAAAAATAAAATAGTAAATTGCAAAACAAAACAAGATATTAAAAAAGCAATGGAATGTAAAAAAATAGCAAGAATAAATTTCTGTTCAATAAATGAAGAAGGAAAAAAATGCGCAGAACATATTGAAAAAAAACTAAAAGCAGAAGTTAGAGGGGTTTTGGCAAATAAAAAAGAAAAGCCTTCTGGAAAATGTATACTTTGTAACAAACAGGCAAAAGAAGTTGTATATATTGGAAAAAGTTATTGATTATATTCTCCAATAACTATATTCAATTCATCTTCTAATCTCAAAGTAGCTTCTATCAAAGCACTTAACTCTTGTTTTACTAATTCATGTTCTATTTTCTTATTCATTTTAGAACTTAATTAAAATAGAAATCTTTCATGCCTGAATAAATTATAGAAGGGTTTAATTTAATTCAGACCAAAAAAGAAATCTGAATTAATTAAGAGTATTTAATAATAGCTGTGACTAATTTAAACTTACAATTTATATTTTTTAGCCACATATTCTTCATATATTTATTAAGAAAAAATTATTTATAAATTTTATTGTTTTATAAAATCTTAATAGATTCTTCTAATTTTTCTTTAAATTTTTCTAAATCTTCAAATTTTATTTTTGTCCCAACAGCATTTTCATGCCCTCCACCGCTTGCATCTTCAAATCCTTCAATTATTTTTAAAACAACTTCCCTAATTTTTTCTCCCCTTATAGAAATACTTGCTTTAATACCTGAAACATAAACTACAACAATAATTTTCTCAGGAAATAAATAAATCAACTCATTTGATAAATCACTGCTAATACTTAAATCCCCACCATACTGAAAAAATAAAATTTTATTTGAACTTTTTAGTTTTTTTGCTTTATCTAATAACATTTGATATTTTGAATTAATTTGATTAAATCTCTGATGCATTGTATAATTTTGGTTGCTTTCTTCTAAAACTTCATAAGGTGTCTTTACTTTCATTAAAAATCTTGTCATATTAACAACATTAGTTGTCCTATCTTTTAATGCAAAGCTGAATAAATTTGTAATTTTTCCTATTTGAGATTTATACCTTATTTTAAAAGCATCTTCTGAATCAATAGACAAATCAGGGTAATTTTTTTTGAAATCAAGATAAAATTCTGGAAGAAAACTATCTGAAATACATCCTATAATAGCAAGCCATAAATCCTCTTTCTTATTGGAAATTTGATAGCAAAGATAACTTGTCGGTCTATTTTCTAAGGGTGTTAAATTAAAAATAGGATTATAATAATTAACAAATTCAGGAATTTTTGCTTTATCAATATTATGATGATCAATCCAAACAACAGGAATATTTAATTGATGTGCTTTTTCAAAAAATTCTTCAGATACAAGAGGTTTATCTAAAATAAAAATATAATCTGCACTTAACTCGTGAACTTTTCTAAAGTAATCTGCTGTTAATTCTGGAAAAGATTTTATTGCAACTCCTTTTCCTTTTCCCATAAATCTTTGCAATAAAAGAAACGAACATAAACCATCAGCATCATTATCAAAAAAAAACAATGGATTTTGAGCCTTATTCAAATGTTCTTTAATTTGGCTAATCTGATTAGAAGTTAACATTTTAGACGAATTAATAAAAATTTTATTTATTTTAGTAGATTGAAAAGTATTTAAGTTTAATATTTTCAATTAATTTATTTTTAGATTTAAATAATCCACTATATAAATCTTTTTAAATCATCAATAATGAATGATGATACAATGAACAAGTGGATTGAACTTTTATTAGGATTAGTTATTTTAATAAGTATTATTTTAATTGCATGGATATCTTCAGCATATTCTTGGGTCTTATTTGGAAAAAATTTTAATTTTCTGAGTTCTGCTTGGATTTTCTTAAAAGGAGGATTATTTTGGCTTGTATTTATGATTGGACTTCTTCTAATTATTTTAGGAATTAATGATTTAAAAGAATAAAATTTGATTTATAATTATTTAAGAAATTAATTTTTAAAATATTCATTACAATCTTAAATTTTTTACAATATTTCTTTCTTTTTATTTTATAAAAATTAAAAAAAAAATAATAAATTTATTCAGGAACTAGTGCAACAACAGCTGCAACTGCTCC
>CAYFIZ010000023.1:0-6646 GCA_964343325.1 Candidatus Woesearchaeota archaeon | reverse complement strand
AAGTAAAAGAAAACCGTAGGTTGTCAATCAACCTTGAGTACAAACTTAAAGGAAGGTTAAGCGAAGGAAACCTTGGTGTCCTCGCGTAGACTCAAGGGTTTGCTCAAAAATTACTGAAAAGCTAACCTTTATTCTTCCTCAGTTCTGCGACCCACCAAGCACCTTAACAAATGTTTAGGGCTGCTCCGATCAAGGTCTGACCCGATTCGCATCTGCAAGATCAAAGCGGACAAAACATCAACGTTGGAACAAAGGACTTTCCAACTCTCTTATCACGCCCCCTCTTACAGTCTGCCATAAAGCCCATTTGCAAATAGCGGAGGGCTAACCCGCTAACCTAGTCTACATAAAAACATAAGAATTAGGGTTTTTAAGATTAACTTTTATATTTTTTTCGTTCGTAAATATATATATCACTTATAGCTTCCAATTTTTTTTAATTAATCTTGTTGTGTTAGGTTCTCTACAAAGCAACATATCTACACCATCACTATACTTCCTCTTTCTTTCAACACCTTCAAAATAAACTGGCTCATTACATTCAATAGGATCTATATACCTGAGTTCTACAAGACTTCCTTTAGGAATATTCCGTCTTTCCACATCTCTTGATTTCATTTTTTTCTTTTAACAAATATTCTTCTTAACAAGAATAAGATAATTATTAAAATAATTAGTGCTTCTAAAATTAAAAACCATATTAAACTATTTGTTGGTTTTTCTACTTCTTTATCTATATCTATAATAGATAGTGGTACAGAGATACTGCTTGTAGGAGAACTTATTAAAGTAGGGAAATTAAGATTCATTGTTCTTCTACTTCTTTTAGAACTAGAACCTCCTCCATCATTATCATTTTCATCATCGTTATCTTCGTCTTCTTCAATTTGACAGCAAATCTTTATATCATAATCATTTATTCCTCCAATATGTGCATTTGAGTTAGAAGATAATGATAGCATACTTATTTCATTACTATTACAACTAGAAGAACTTCTGCAACTTAAATCAGAATAACAGACCTCAAAAGAATAAGTTGTTCCATCTGGAATTTCTGCATGAGCATTAGTTTCTGAAGATAAACCTATTATTTTATTTTGTCCATCACAAGTCAAGCTGCCTGAAAAATCACAGTATAAAATATAATCATAATTTCCTTCACTTGCCAGTTCTCCATGAGCATTTGCAGTACTAGACAATGCCATTATAATTTTATTAGAGTCTATGTCTGGAGTGTCTGCAGAAATAATTTCACAATTTTCTTCTGTAGCTGAAATTAAGGTAGTTACTGCTAAAAACAGAATTACCAAACTTATCATTAGTTGTTTTTTCATTTTTTTTCATTTTCTCACCCCTTACTTTATTATTTTCTTTTCTTTGAATTTAATACAACAATTATTAATAAAAGCAAAATTATTATCCCAAATCCAAGTGCAAAAACAAATAAATAATTATTATTTGATAATTTCTCGCTATCTATGACTCTAAGTTTTTTAGATTCTTTTTCTATTTTTATAACTTCTGTTCTTTTTTCTTCATCTATAAGATTTGTAAAACTTCCATCAAATCCTGTTGTTAATGATAATGCTTTAAAAACAGAGATTGTTTCTGTTCTTTCGTCGCTTCCATCATCAAATACCACCTTTGTTTTTAACAAATATTCTCCTTCTTCTGCATCACTAGGAATTTTTACAAAAAACATCTGAGTAGAGAAATCATCATCCCCATATTCTTCTAATTCAAAAGTTTCACTTCTTTCAGAAATTTCTAAAACACTATTTTCTAAAGTTACATAAATATCTTCGTCATTGCTTCCAATATTCTCCACATCAACAAATATATTAATTTTATTGCCAGAATAAACTGTTTGAGGGGTGAATGTTACATCTTTAATGATAACGTCATGATTTTCTCTTTCTAAATTAATTTCAACTGCAGCTTGATCACATTCATTATCTTCTTCATTATCTTCATATGCTTTGACAAAGATTACATAATCATCACCATCATTAAAATTATCTAGAAAATCTATTTCTAATTTAAATGTTTCACTATCTCCTTCATTTATTTCTTCTTCATCACTTTCAACACTTTCTTCTTCATCGTCTTCATCAATATTATATAATGATGCTTCAACAATAATATCTTTATCTTCATCAGCATCATTTGTTACTTCTACTCTTATTTTTATTGTGTCTCCCACTTGGAAGTCATCTCCTTTATCTGGCTTTTCAATTTCTAATTCCAAATCACCTTGAATTCCTTCTTCACATAAATCCAAGTCATCAAATGAATCTAAATCAAATTCACTTTCACTTTCTCCAACTTTGAAAGAGCTGAAATGATCCACTTCAAATACAACTATTCCACTACTTGTTGGTGCATCAGTAAAACTAATAACATCACAAAAATCACATTCAGTTGTTATTTCACTTGATGTTGTAGTAAATCCATTATTGTAAAAAATCTTTGGAACTTTATCATAACTTAATCCTGTTAAAGTTATTGTTGCTGATTTATTTAACTGGGAATATTTTGAAGAATTTATTGCAACAATTCCATTTTCAATTTTAACATTATTATCTAAATCTAAAACATTGCTTAAATCTAAAACTTCACCACTAAAATTAATTTTTCCATCTGTTTCTGCAAGAACAATATTTTCTGCAGAGCTTAAATTAGATATTGCTGAAAAATTAGTTGTTCCACTTCCTGTAAATGTATTTGTTATGGGAATATTAGCCACAGTTAAATACCATGTTTTTGAAATTGTTGTATTTCCATCTGAAACAATTGCTGTAATATTAAAGATGTCTGAACTATTTGAAGTTGTTTGCGTAATATTTTTACTGCTTCCTGTTCCACTAGAAGTTCCATTAATATACCATGTTATAGTTAATGAATCACTATCATCATCACTTGTGCTAACTGAAAATATTTGGCTAGTTCCATTCTTTATTATTGAATCTGATATTGGAGAAGAACTTGTTATTGTTGGTGCATCATTTGTGTTATTTACTGTAATGGTTATAGTTTGATATGCTGTTGCAGTTCCATCACTTAATGAAAAGTTGATTAAATTAGTTCCAACATTACTATTTGTAGGTGTCCAACTAATACTTGCAAAGGTATTATTTGTTTTAGTAATTGTAATTGAACTAAGATTTGAACTATATGTTAAAGTGTCTGAATCAAGATCTGAGCCACTTATATTAAAAGTCAAAGTTGAATCTTCGTTTACAGAATAATTAATTATGGTATCCAAAGTTGGAGCTCTATTATTATTTGAAACTGTTATTAACCATGATCTTGCTGTTCCAGAATTATTATTTGTATCTTTAAAAGATAATTTAATGGTATGTGAACCAGAATCATTAAATGCAGGTGTGTAATTAAAAAATATTGTTTCATTATTTGTTGAAGTTGTTCCAGTTGAATTTTGAAGATTATCAATTGTCCAATTATAAGTCATATTATTTCCATCTGAATCAAAAATTGTTGCATTAAATTCTAATGTTTGATTTTCAGATATTGTCGAATTTGTAAGTGGTGCATAAACAGTTATGTTCGGAGCATTATCAAAATCTGTTGTAAATTGCCATGTTGTTGAAGCACTAGAATTTTTAACAGAGTCACTTGCTATTACATTCCAATAATAAGTTGTATTATCTGTTAAATTACTTGCATTATATTGCGAAATAGAACTTGTTCCATTTAAAGAAGGTGTTGTAGTATTTCCTAAAAATATGTAATAACTTAATGTTTGATTTTCAGGATCTGTTGAATCTGCCCAGTCTAATGTAAATTGATTTGTTGCAGATGTAACATTTGAATTATTTGTAGGGGTTCTTCCAGTATCTGATATAACTGAAGGTGCGTCATTGAATGGAATAATTGTAAATGTAACATTTTGTGAACTAGAATTAGCAGTATCTGTACAAGAAATATTTATTGTATCTGTTACATTTGTTAAATTAGCAATACCTGATTGTGTTTGAAATAATAAAGGACTAGGATAATTAATTCCTGTTATAGGAATCGTCCACAAGGAAGTGTTAATATTACTTACAGTCCAGAATAAATCTGTATTTGAATCATTTGAATCATCACAATAACTTGATAGGTCTAAACTTAGAGAAGTGCCATTATCATAGATTGATTGATTTGGAATTGTTGCATTTATTACAGGTAAGTCATTTACTGAAGTAATATTTACTAATAAAGTTGCATTTGTTGTTGCATTGTTTGAATCAGTTAAATTTATTGTTAATGAATTTGTTCCTTGTGCATTAGAAACTGTTGTAAAAGTTATTATTTCTGTTGTAGTATTAAGTGTAGCATTAATTAAGGAAGTATTAACATTTCCAATAGTCCATGTTAAATTAGCTCCACTATCTTCAAAATCAACATCTGTTTCAAATATGCTTAAGTTAAGTGTCCAATTTCCATAATCTTCTGTTTGCGTTTGATTAAATGTTCCTGCTGAATAATTAATTACAGGTAAGTCATTTACTGAAGTTACATTTATCAAAATAATTAAATCATCTGTCTGTACAGGAGTTCCATTATCATCTACTTGGAATTTTACATATGTTGTATTATACCAATCAAGTGAAGCATTCAAAACAACAACACCTGTTGTAGAATTAACAGTTACACTCACATTAGAATCATAACCTGAATAATCTGAATCATATCTGTAATTAGTACAATTTTGAGTAGCATTTTCACCTGTTCCAGGACTGCAAATCAATGTAAAAGTTGTGTTTAAATCCTCGCTAAAATTAACAGGACTTACTGGAGAAGTAAGTAAAGGAGGTTCATTAGCATCATTTAACACAGTTATATTAACAACATTGCTTGAACCATTACCACTATAAGCATCTACTGCATAAAAAGTTACAGTTGCATTTCCATTCCAATCTGTTGCAGAAGTTAGTGTTGCTATTTTTGTAATATTATTTATAGATACTGTTATATTTGTATCATTAACTATTGCTGTATGGTTTAAACTATCATTATCAAAATCATAAAAACGTGATGTTAAATTAACACTTCCTTGACCACTATCTTCCACCCATGATAAATCACTAATATTAAGACTTGAATTAAATGCAGGAACTCTGTTAGTAACTGTAAATGATTGTAATGAACTATTAATTTCATTCCCAATAGTGTCATTTGCATACCAAGTATAATTTACAATTTCTTGATTTGAAAAATTTCCTGAAGTAATTGTATAAGAATAATTATTATTTCCACTAGAAGAGTTTAAAGTATAATTAACAAATGTGCCATTCCAATTTCCTTTAATCCAAACAGAACTTGTGTTTAAAAGAGCATCAACAATTGAAGCGTTTATTACAACACTATCATTATTATAACTTATTGAAGGGGTTTTGTTTAAACTTGATATATTTGGTCCTGTATTATCTGCAAATAAGTTTGTTGCAATTTGAGTTCCATTTGAATTTCCTGCAATATCTGTTATTGTTGTGTTTATTATATATGTACCATCAGCCCAATTTTTTGAAGCTCCTGATGCAGTTTCATTACCATCCCATGGTTTCAAAATAGAAGTATTATCACTTACTGAATTAAAAGTTTTTACTGCATAGCTTGTAGAATTATATACTCTAGTTGTCCCCCAATCAACTGTTTCAGATGAATTTGCAATAATGCTTATTGAATCATATAATCCATCTTGGTTTGAAGGAGAAAAGAAATAATCTGATCCATTATAATAAGCATCTGTAATATTAGAACTATTTAGAGAAGGAATAATATTATCAATTGTAAAGTTTACTATTACACTGTTATTTATATTTCCAGCATAATCTGTTGCAATTACAGTTAAATTATGGGATCCTTCTTCAAAATTAGTTGTATTAAATGTAGCATTTATCCAATAACCTCCTGAATAATTTGCATTAAAAGTTACATATGAACTTGAATTTGAAATATTAAATATAACACTTGAAACATTTGAAGTTGCATCAGTTACAGTTGCATTTAGTATTGTTGGATTAGATACTGTGGACAAGTTAGCATTTGAAACAGGTGTATTTAGAGTAACAGAAGAATTAACATTATCAAGGGCTATTGTTCTAGTTAAAGTTGTATTTGAGTTTCCAGCACTATCATTCACAGTTACATTATATGTATAATTTCCGTCAGGAAGATTTGTCCAATTAATTAATCTTACCACTGAAGTATATAATGTTGTGTTTACTTCTGAAGTTGAATTATATAATCTATAAGTGTAATAACTTGGATTTGTTTCTGTTAAAGTAATATTTGCATAAATATAATTTCTTGAAAAATTAGTATTATTTGATTCAGTTGAAGTATTATAATCTATTAAAGGATTTGTTGAATCCATTTGAACAACAAAAGAATTATTCAAACCAAGATTATTCACAGTATCATTTGCATATACAGAAATTGTTTGATTTCCATCTGCAAGACCTGTTAAATTTCCAATAGTAATATTACACCAATTAGAAGAAACATCAATTGTTTGATTTGTTCCATTAATGTCAAAAATACAAGCACTACTTGTATTTCCCGAACCTGAATCAATTACAGAAACATTTAAGGTTAAAGAGGAAGAATTTTCCTTAAAAGTTCCATTTGTATAAACTGG
>CAYFIZ010000022.1:0-6763 GCA_964343325.1 Candidatus Woesearchaeota archaeon | reverse complement strand
AATCTGAAGCATGTAAATATGAATATGAAATAAAAAAACTTCCTAGAAATCAAAAACTAGATTGGTTTGATTGAATTATTAATTTAATTATTCTTTTTTCACATTAATTGCTTTTGGACCTTTATCTTTATCTCCTTCTCCTACATCAAATGTAACTGAATCATTTTCATTCAAAGTTACACCTTCCTCTAATTCTGACTTATGCACAAAAACTTCTTTTCCATCTTCTCCAGAAATAAATCCAAATCCTTTTGATTCATTAAAAAATTTTATTGTTCCTTTCATTTTTTTTACCTCCTTATAATTTCCCTAAAAAACTTTGCTTTTTAAATACTTCTTATAAAAATATTAAACCAACAATCTTATAAACCCTAAAATTTGATGATTTTACATAACAAATGTGTTAGTAAGTCTTGAGCAAAAATATCTCGAATGACTTACGCTCAAGAAATATTTCTTGGAAATTATTTTGTTAATTGCTATTATAAAAATGGAAAAGTTCACAAAATTAGGATTAAGTAAAGAATTAACAGATGTGTTAAATGAATTTGGGTTTACAGAACCAACAGAAATTCAAGAAAAATCAATTCCTTTAGCATTAAAAGGTAAAGATATTATTGGAGGTTCTGAAACAGGAAGTGGAAAAACCTTGGCTTTTGGATCTGTAATTATTGAAAACATAGAACCAAACAAAAAAATTCAAGCATTAATATTAACTCCAACAAGAGAACTTGCAGAACAAGTTGCAACTTCAATAAAAAATTTTGGTAAAAATAAAAAACTCAATGTTTTAGCTGTTTATGGAGGGGTAAAAATTACACCTCAAATAAGAAAACTTTCTACAACAGATGTTATTGTTGGAACACCTGGAAGAATTATGGATCATATAGATAGAAAAACATTAAGATTAGATGGAATTAAAATTTTAGTATTAGATGAAGTAGATAGAATGTTTGATATGGGGTTTAGTAGAGATGTTGAAAGGATAATCAATAAATGTCCTGAAAAAAGACAAACTATGATGTTCTCGGCTACAATTTCAAAAGGCATTGACCATTTATCTAAAAAATACACAAGAAATCCTGCTGAAATATCTTTAAAATCACATGTTGATCCTTCTAAATTAAAACAAGTTTATTATGATATTCCAGATAATAAAAAATTCTCATTGCTTGTAAGCCTATTAAAAAAAGAAACTGCAGATTTAGTAATGGTCTTTTGTGGTACGCGAAGAAATGTTGATTTTATCGCAGACAATTTAATAAGAAATGGGATTCATGCAAAAGCTATTCATGGTAAAATTGAACAAAAAAAGCGAATAAGAGTTCTTGATGAATTTCATAAAAGAGGATTAGGGGTTTTGGTTTGCACAGATGTTGCTGCAAGAGGTTTGGATATCAAAGGTGTAAGCCATGTATATAATTATGATGTTCCAAATGATCAAAGCGATTATGTTCATAGAATAGGAAGAACTGCAAGAGCAGGAAAAGAAGGAAAAGCAATAACTATTCTAGCTAGCAGAGATTATGAAAAATTTGGAAATATAATACAATCAAAAGAAATCAATATAACTCCTGAAAAATTACCTCAACTTGAAATTGTCAGAATAAAGATGGATTCTAGAAGAAATAACAGATTTAATAGAAATTTTATAAGAAAAGATTTTAATAGAGGACCAAGAAGAAATTGGAGCAATAAACTAAGAAGTTCAAATAAAAGTTCATATAATAAAAGACCAAATTTCAGAAGACCATTAAAAAGAAATAATTCTAGAAATTTTAGTAGACATAGAAGATAATAATTTCAGTAAAAATATTAACAAAAAACTTTTAAACTATTTTTTAATAAATCTTACATGAGAAAAATTAGATTAACTCTCAACCTTGAATGCAAAGCAATACCTATTTTTTAATCTAATATGATTCTAATCTCTTTTCTAAAATGAAAATTACTAAAGATTTTTTATGGAAGCAAGATATGTCTGTTAACGATTTCTTAGAAAGACTAGGAAATGTGGGCTTTCAAAGTGTTGAATTAAAAAACGCTTCAGACCTTATTGTCAAAATGAAGAGTTCTGGAGCAAAAATCTATTTAACATTTACTTCAAATATGGTAACTTCTGGATTAAGAGGTTTTTTTGCACAATTAATAAAACTAAACATACCTCAAGTTATTGTAACCACTGCTGGAGCTATAGAAGAAGACATAATGAAAGCATTTGGCGAAAAATTTGAAATTGCAAGTTTTCATAGTGATGATGTTGAATTACATGAAAAAGGTGAAAACAGAGTGGGAAATTTAATTATTAGAAATGAATCTTACATGAAATTTGAAGATTGGATTATCCCTGTTTTAAAAGAACTTTACAACAAAAAAAAGCGCTGGAGTGTTTCAGAACTATTAAAAGAAATTGGATTAAAATTAGCACCTAACCAAGTAGGTCTTAGAGAAGGTGTACCCTCTAAAGAGAGCAATGAAAATTCCATTTTATATCAAGCAGCAAAAAATAATATTCCAATTTTTTGTCCTGGAATAACTGATGGAACTCTTGGATTTCAATTATTCATGTTTCAAGAAAAACATCCTGATTTCATTATTGATGTTGTGCAGGATTTCAAAAACATTATATTTGTTTCAAATCACGATGAAAAAAAAGCCCTTATAGCATTAGGGGGAAGCATTTCAAAACATCATGCCTTACTTTCAGGATTACTTAATGGAGGATTTAGTTATGTAATTTATATGACTACAGCTCATGTAACTTCAGGATCAATGTCAGGAGCTACAACTCAAGAAGCTAAATCATGGGGGAAAATCAAGGATGATTCTGATGCTGTCACAGTTATAGGAGATGTTTCTATTAATTTTCCTTTAGCAATGTGTAATGCATTAGATGTATTAAAAAATAGGAATTTGTTAAATGAATCCTAAATTTATTCTAAGCAAAAGTAAAGTGCATGAACAATATAATCAATTAAAAGATCTTGGAATTATTTCATATAGCTGGAAAACAAACCCTGAAGTTGGAAAAATACTTGAAAAAGAAACAGACAGTTTATTCAGCATTCACACTCTTGAAGAAATTCCAGATATAAAAGATAAAAAAAGAATTTGGTTTTTTGCTCAAGCCTGGAATAAAGATAAAATTAAAGATTTAATTGATAAAGGAATTAAGAATTTTGTAATAGATAATGAAACAGATTTGAAAACAATTCTTGATTTTATTTCAAAAGAAAAAATTAATATTCTTTTAAGAATGAAATTTCAGGAAAAAAGAGTTCAAACAGGAAAATATTTTGTTTATGGAATGAATACTAAAACAATTAATTATTGGATTTCTAAATTAAAAGATAATAAATATATAGATAAAATTGGAATTCATGTTCATAGAAAATCGCAAAACACTTCTGAATGGAATCTAAAATATGAATTAGAAGATAGCTTGTCAAAAGAAGTTTTAGAAAGAATTGATTTAATCAATATTGGAGGTGGTTTCCCTATAGAATATAAGAATTATACATCAAAAGTTTTAGATTATATTTTTTCTCAAATTAAAAAATTAAAAGATTGGTTGAACAAAAAAAATATAGATTTAATAATAGAACCAGGAAGATTTATTGCAGGTCCTGCTGTCCAACTTGAAACAGAAGTTATTTCTGTATATGATAGAAAAATTATTGTAAACTGCTCTGTTTATCAGGGAAATGCAGATGCTATTTTTCAAGATGCTTTAAAATTAATCGTAAAAGGAGAATTAGAAGAAGGAAATGAGTATACTATTAAAGGAAAAACTCCTTGTAGTTTAGATATTTTTAGATATAAAGTCAAACTTCCAGAAGTAAAAATTGGGGATAAAATTGTTTTTTTAAATGCAGGTGCTTATAACTTTTCAACAAATTTTTGCAGACTTAAGGAATTAAAAACAGATATAGTTGATTGAAAATTAAAAAGGCAAAAAACCGAAGTTCCCTACCTTTACTTAACCGAAGTTAAGCTATATTATTAAGAAAATAGGGTTTATAAAATTTATGATTTTAGTTTGTCCATTATTTTATAGTACCAACAACTTTAAAAAGTAATAAGATCTATTAAGATTGGAAAAAGATCGATTAGATATTATCACAATTATTATTCACATTTCATTTTAGCTTTATGCTATTTTTTAGAAATATAGTAATTCGATACTTAAAGAGATTTTTCTATTAATTAAATTATAAATAAAAAACTATGGCAAAAATAAGTCCTGTATCAATAAAATACATGATATATGCGAATTTTATCGCAGAAGGTGCTTTAGAAAAACCAGATGTAATTGGAGCAATTTTCGGTCAAACAGAAGGTTTACTTGGAACAGATTTAGAAATGAGAGACCTTCAAAAAGAAGGTAAAATTGGAAGAATTGAAGTTGATTTAGAAAGAGAAAACAAGAAAACCACAGGAATGATAAAAATTCCAACAGCATTAGATAAATCAGAAACAACATTAATTGCTGCAGCAGTAGAAACAATAGAAAGAATTGGACCAAGCGATGCACAAATAGAAGTTGAAAAAATTGAAGATGTTCGTGGAAGTAAAAGAGATTATATTATTGAACGTGCCAAAAAGCTAATGGGAGAAGTTCACGGCTCAATAGAATCAAGAGAAATTTCTAATGAGATTAAAGACCACTCAAGAGCTGAAATTAATGAATATGGCAAGGAAAAATTGCCTTGCGGAGATATTTCAGAAAAAGAATTAATTGTTGTTGAAGGAAGAGCAGATGTTGTTAACTTAATGAAAAATGGAGTTAAAAACGTAATAGCAATGAACGGAACAAATCTCCCAGAAGCAATAAGAGAATTAAGCGAAGAAAAAGATTTAACCTTATTTGTTGATGGAGATCGTGGCGGTAAATTAATTGCAAGAAATGTTGTTGATAATGCAAAGGTGAAATACATTACAGTTGCTCCTGATGGAAAAGAAGTTGAAGAATTAACTGGAAAAGAAATTTTGGCAAATTTAAGAAAAAAAATACCTGTTGATGAATTCTTTAGAAAAAAAAGATTTTCTGAAAGAGATTCTGAAGAAAAAACTCCTGAAGCTAACAAAGAAAAACTAAAGGAAATTTCTGACAAAAATAAAGGAACAGGAAAAGCTGTTCTTTTAGACAAAGATTTGAATGAAATCAAAAAAGTTTCAGCAAGAAGTTTGAGTGCTTCATTAAAAAAAACAGAAAACATTTATGCAATTATTATTGATGGTGTTGTAACACAAATAATGATAAAATCTGCAGAAGAAGCAAATGTTCAGTTAATTGCTGCAAATAATTTCTCGACAACAAGTTCAGAAATAAAATTATTAAGTTTATAGAAGTTACTAAGGGTTAAATTTATCTTAAAATTACCTAAAGAAAGCTTCTTTTTTATTTTAAAAATAAAATTATTTACTGATTGTTACTAACAGTTAGTACTATAAAGTTACCTTTTTGTGTTATCACCATAAAGTTTATAAGGGATTCAAATGTAAAAAAAACACAGAAAACTTTGTTTTCTACGAAACTAAAATGAAAAAATTACAAACAATGGATGCCAAAAAATTTTTGGTTTCTTTTTTGACAATTGTAAGTGTATTATTCTTAGTTGTTAGTGTTAGTGCTGCAACAAGTGAATTAGTAACAATAGAATCTGTTGAGGTTAACGGAATACCTGAATCATGGAATGAAGATATTAGCATTATTGCTGGAGAAAAAATTTTTATTGAAGTTGTTTTAGAAGCACTTGAAAATGCTTCTGATGTAAGAATAAAAGCAGAACTTCAAGGAACTAAACTTGATTCTGAAACACAAGTCTTTGTTGGAGATGTTGAAGAAGGTAAAAGATACAAAAAAACATTGACACTTAACATTCCTTATGAACTTAAAGATGAAGTAAGTGATGATTTGTCTTTAGATATAAAAGTCTGGAATGGTGACTTCAAAACAGAATTCAATGAGATAGTATTAAGAGTTCAAAGACCTTCATACAATATAGGTGTAATGTCAATAGGCACAAGCCAGACAATTGATGCTGGAGAAACATTCCCAGTAGATATTGTTTTGAAAAATGTTGGTTATAACAAGCTTAATGACTTATATGTAACTGTAACAATTCCTGCATTGAATATTGTAGCAAAAGCTTATTTCGGTGACTTACTTACATTAGAAGATTATGACAGTAACAATAAGAAAGATGACACTATAAGAGGAAGACTTTTCCTTGAAGTGCCATATAATGCAGCTCCAGGAATTTACACACTTGAAGTAGAAGTCTCAAATGATGACTTAACTATGAGTGAAGCTAAGCAAATTGTTGTAGAAAATGAACTTACTGAATCAGTAATTAGATCGGGTAATGATTTGATTCTTGTAAATCCAACAAATAAGTTGAAAGTTTACAGAGTAATTCCAGAATCACCTGCAACTGTAAGTGAAAGCACAGTAGTTGTTTCAGCTGGTTCAAGTAGAATAGTAACAGTAAGTTCTAACTCAGCAGAAAGCTTTAGTGTTAATGTATTTTCAGGAGAAAATCTTGTAGGAACAGTTGAATTTACAGATGTTGAAAGTCAAGTAACAAGCTCAATAGTTATATTAACAGTGATATTAGCAATAATCTTTGTTGTATTACTTGTTGTATTAATTGTCTTGTTAACAAAGAAACCTGAAAAAGACGAAGAATTCAGTGAAAGTTATTACTAAATTTTTATTTTATTTTTTATTTATTTATTTTATATTTTTATAGTTGGAAAA
>CAYFIZ010000021.1:0-7373 GCA_964343325.1 Candidatus Woesearchaeota archaeon | reverse complement strand
TCAAGCTTTGCTAGCAAGTTTTATCTTGGCAGGATTAGGAAAATGACATTAAAAAATGTCAAGATTCTCGTGCCCTGGAAGGGCATCCTAGCTGGTTTAGGTAAATGAAAATAGATTTAGTTGTTGCAGGATATCTTTTTAATGAAAAAAAAGTTTTATTAGTTCATCATAAAAAATTGGAAAAATTTAATTGAAAATGAATGAACCTAATAATAAAAGATTAAATGAAAATGGCTTACCTATAAAAGAAGGAGTTTATAAGATAAGAGGAAGAAATGTATATGGTGGTGAAGAAATAGATGTTTATGATCATCCTACAATGGGGCTTTGTTGTTTCTCTTGGGATTTTCATAGTCAGGGGGAAGGTCACGTACCTGTCGGAATAACAGAGCTAGAATTTATAATCAGAGTAGGGGATGTTAAATAAAAATGACATGGACTGAAAAATATAGACCTAAAAATTTTTTAGAAGTAAAAGGGCAAGATGAAACAGTAAGAAAAATAAAAAATTTTGTAGAAGGTTTTAATCTTGGAAAATTAACAAAAACAGCTAAAAAAGCATTAATTTTACATGGAGGTCCTGGAACAGGAAAAACAACTCTTGTTCATGTAACAGCTCTTGAATTTCAGGCAGAGATATTTGAATTAAATGCTTCTGATTTAAGAAATAAAAACAAACTTCATGAAATTTTAAAGCCAGCAATTGAACAAAGATCCCTTATTAAAAAAAGAAAAATTATTCTCGTTGATGAAGTTGATGGAATTTCTGCAGTAGATAGAGGTGGATTAACAGAACTTCTCTCATTAATTGCAATTTCCCCTTATCCAATTATCATAACCGCCAATGATATATGGAATAAAAAACTCAGTCCTTTAAGGAAAAAATCAGAGCTCATTAAATTAAATGAAATTAATTATGGAACAATAAAGGAGGTTTTAATTAATGTTTTAAGAAAAGAAAATAAATTCCTTAACAATGATATTTTAACTGAAATTGCAATAAAATCAAAAGGTGATCTAAGAGCAGCAATAAATGATATCCAAAGAGAATCTTCTGTAACCTCAGAAAAACGCGAATTTATTGATGAACGAAATAAAGAGGGAGATATATTCAATGCATTAAAAGAAATATTCAAGAAAAAACCTTCAAAAGAAACTCTGGAAATTTTTAATTCTGTAAAGATGCCAATAGATGAAATAATTTTATGGATGGAAAAAAATATTCCTGTAGAATATCAAGGAGAAGAACTTGCAAGAGCTTTTGACTTGTTAAGTAAAGCAGATATTTTTAAAGGAAGAATTTACAAACAACAATATTGGAGATTTTTAGTTTATGAAAATATTTTTTTAAGTTATGGAATCTCTGCTTCGAAAAAAAATGAAAAAATTGGTTTTACAAGTTATCAAAAACCAGACAGAATTCTAAAAATATGGCTTAATAATCGAAAAACAGAAAAAAAGAAATCAATTGCAAAAAAATATGCGAGATATGTTCACATAGGTGAAAAAAGAGCAATGAGAGAATTTCCAATGTTTGTTTCTATTTTAAGAAAACCCTCTGTACAAAAAGAATTAAAACTTAGTGAAGATGAAATTGAATATTTGAAAAATTAAAAATGGTAATTAATAATTCTAATTTATACGATAAAGTTTGTGAAGAAATTTGTTGGAATTGTGGGACAGCTTTTGAAAAACCAGGTTCATGTGAAGATTGTATGGATGATGAATTTATGAATCATTATAGAAGTCATAAATATGACGATAGAAAAAAAGAATTAATTTAATTATATGAAGCAACTAAACCTGCTAATTGTAAACTTCTCTTTATTTTTTTCAATCCTTTTTCTTCAATTTGTCTAACTCTTTCTCTACTTATTCCTAATTCTAAACCAATTTCCTCTAAAGTATATTCTTCTACCCTCAAACCAAAACGTTGTCTAAGAATTCTTTCTTCACGCGGATCTAATTTACATAAATGTTCCCTCATTATACTCTCCCATTCATTTAAAGCTATAACTTCATCTTGCTCTGCAGGATGAGATAAAAAATCCCTTTCTAATTCTTTATTGGGAAAAGTTCCTTCATTACTAATATTTGTAAGTTCATCAATACTAAGATTATTTGGAACTTCTTTTCCATTTCTTTTATGATGTTTATGTCCGTAAGGAAGATTATCAATTGCACATTTTTGCATACCTGCTTTTGCTTTATATATAACAAATGTAGAAACACTTGCTCTTGAAGGATCATATTTTTCAAACCCTTCAATTACAGATACATTACCTGCATTAACTAAATCTTCATGTTCTAATTGAGTTCTATTTGAATTATTAAGATCTAAACCAAATCTTTGTTCTGGACTAAATCCAAAATTTTTTCCATTTAACATACTACTTGCAGTAAATCCTATTCCTGGCTGCATTTTTTCAACAACTCTACTAATTATTATTTTTTGCCTATCATTTCTATCACCTACCCAGTTAAACTTATGATCATAACCAACACCTTTTCCAGTTTGTTCCATAATTGCAAGAAATTCTAACCCTAATTCATTTAATTTTCTCGAATCTTCTTTTGAATATTTTACCATATTAAAAAAATATTTTTTTGAATATATAAAGATTTATGGGCAACAAAAACAATTAAAAATCCTCTTGGCCATTTTTAATCATGACTTGTAAGATAATTAAATTGTGCGATTTCATCAAGGTGTTTGGAAATCGCTTTTCCGTGCAGAGAGGGAAATTGACGGTCAAGAAACCGTAGGTGTCTTACCATGGCTTACAATATTCAACTCGGAAGAAATCAAGCTGACAAAGAAATTTTTGGAGATAAGGGTTATGTATTTCTTGGAAAAAGTTATGTGAAAATGGGGCAATACACTTCTTTAAGCAATAAAATTTTTATGGATGTTTCACGTAGTCATGTAGTCCTCGTGGCAGGAAAACGTGGAGGTGGAAAAAGTTATACGCTAGGAGTATTAACAGAAGAACTTTCAAACCTTCCAAAAGAAATAAATCAAAATATTGCTTCCATAATTTTTGATACAATGGGAATTTATTGGACAATGAAATTTCCAAATAAAAAAGACAAAGAACTTTTATATAAATGGAATTTAAAAACAAAAAAATTACCTGTAAAGGTTTTTGTTCCTTTTGGACATTATGAAAAATATTTAGAGAGAAAAATTCCAGTAGATAAAAAATTTGCATTAGCTGTTTCAGAATTAAATTCTGAAGATTGGATTATAACTTTTGGCTTGAACATGATAAATCCTGTATCTGTTTTAATTGAAAGAATAGTAAGTGAATTAAAAGAGCAGGGAGAATTTGGTATTAAAGAAATAATTGAAAATTTGGAAAAAGATGAAAAAGCTTCAGAAGAAGTTAAAAATGCTGCTATTGGTTTATTTGAAGCAGCAAAAACATGGGGAATTTTTTCAGAAAAAGGTAAGGAACCAACACAAATAAATGATTTAATTACTGGAGGAATAACTTCTGTTTTGGATTTAAGTGTTTATAATTCAGTTGGATTATTCAATGTAAGAGCATTGGTTATCGGTTTAATTTCTCGAAAAATTTTCAATCAAAGAATGGATGCAAGAAAAAAAGAAGAAATAATGTCATTATCAAAAGGTTTTGATTTTATGTCATCAGAAGAAAAAAAAGAAACTCCTTTGGTCTGGTTTTTCATTGATGAGGCTCATGAATTTTTACCTTTACATGAAAAAACAGCTGCAACAGATGCTCTTGTACAATTATTAAGAGAAGGAAGGCAACCAGGAATTTCATTGGTTTTAGCAACTCAGCAGCCAGGACAAATTCATAGAGATGTAATGACTCAATCAGATATTGTTATTGCACACAGAGTAACATCTCAACCTGATTTAGAAGCGTTAAATCATATAATGCAAAGTTATTTTCTTGAAAGCATAAAGAAATATATGGATGATTTACCTAGTTTAAAAGGTTCTGCAATAATTCTTGATGACAATTCAGAAAGAATTTACCCAATGAGAATTCGTCCAAGGTTTACATGGCATGGGGGCGAGGCTCCAACATCTATAAAAGTTGATAAAAAATTCTAGAAACTACTTTTTAGTGATTACAATAGAAAAACTTATAAAGTTAAAATTTTTAGAAGTTTTATTGAAAATGGTAAGGAAAAAAATGAATTTACTTGAAAAGACTGCTATCGGAACAGGAGTTTTAGGATTTGTTAGTGCTTTACCTTATTTAAATAGTGAAGAAAGTGCAGTTGATAACCCTTATATTCTTGGTTTATTAGCAATCAGTGCGATAGGAGCATGTTCAGCATTATATAGAAATAATAAAGGTTAAATAAAAATGGCAAATTTAGTATATTTTTTAGATGAAAAAATAATTAGAAAACTTAAAAAAAATCCAGTAAGAGGAAAAATAGTAATTTCAAGACAAAATGATGAAGAAACATATAAAAGACAAATAATTACTTTAAGTAATTATTTTGAAGAAAATAATTATGGTTTTGACATTAAAGGAACAAGAGAAAAAACTCATGTTCATTACCAGTTAAAAGCATTATCATAAACAAAAAAATGAAATTAGAAAAAATCTCAAGAGTAGAATTTCCTGAAACAGCATCAGAAAAAGAACTTATTGAATTAGGGGCAAGACAAATAGAAAAAGGATTCATGGAATATAAAAATCTAAATTTAGGTGTAATAGCTGAATGGATAAATGTAGGAGATTCATATAAATTAATTGCTGCAGGATATGTAGAAAAAAGTTATCCTTGTTGATTATAAAACTTGAAAATCAATTCTAACCCTAATTTTATAAGGGGCTATTTCACCTGCTGTTTTTATATTTAAAATTTTAATTTTCTTTCTGAATTTTTTTGCTTCAAATTTTATTTTTTCAACAACAGAATTAATTTTATCTTCTTCACAAAAATCATAATAATAAATTCTTGTATTTTTTTTACTTAGTATAAATGCTTCTCTTAAAAAAGAATCTTTCAATTGTGGACGGGGCATTACAATTACATCAAAGCGAGGACACCCCTTGTTTTCCTCGCGCTCCTTCCTCGAAACACTGAAGGGCGACTTCTTTTCTACACCTTGACTAAAGTCGCTCGTTTTTTTATCTTTTAATCTACCTGCAATTTTTTTAATATCTCCTTGAATTAATTCAACTTTATCTTTAACCTTATTTAACTCAAGATTTAACTTTGCATATTTATTTGCTTCCCTGTTTATTTCAACAGAAAAAACTTTCTTTGCTTTAGAATTCTTCGCAATAACAATTGAATAAGGTCCTACACCAGAGAACATAACTAAAACATTCTCATTTTTCTTAATCTTTGAAGCAATCTCCTTTCTCTCATTGCTTAATCTAGGTGAGAAATAAGTTGAATCAATGTTAAATCTGAACACACAATTATTTTCTTTATACAAAACTTCTTTTGTCTTTTCTCCAAGAAGGTACTTCGTTTCTTGTTTTCTTAATCTACCTTTAACTTTTCCTTTTTTCTCTAAAACAGTTTTTATTGATTTTTGTTTTTTTAATAAATTCAGGGCAAACTTATTCTTATCTTCTAATTTAAATTCTTTAGAAAATCTTACGATTGCAACATTCCCTAAAATATCAAATGCTCTTGGTAATTTTTTGCTCATGATAATGGGAAAAGAAAAAGAGTATTAAAAGTTATTTCAAAATAAGAATAAAGTAGTTTTATTAATCCACATATTGAGCTCCAATCGAAGTTCCACTCCCTTTTTCAGACGCTCTCTTTTTTGCCAACTCCAATTCACCTTGCGATTCAAGAAGTTTAATATTTATATCTTTAATGATACCAACATATTTCATGTGTGCAAATACAATAAAACCAGCAGTAGCAACAGATATACCTGTTATTACAAAGACAACTAAACCATATTCTGTTTCAGAAAAGAATAATACTCCTAATCTGTAGACTAAGAATAAAGTGAAAACAGCCCACAAACCTCTATCGAACATAACTTTTCCTGCATCCCCCCATTTTGCCGCTGACAGAAACTTAGCACTGAATAAAAACAAGAAAACAAAAGGTAATACAGAAGTAAGTGTAAGTCCAAGAGCAGTATAAGATTGAACAAGTCCAAAAACTTCATCAGGTGTAATATATGCGGTTGCTAAATATGAAACAGCAAAAGCTAAAATAAATTTAATAAATGAACCTTTAATCACACCAAGCATATCAATAGAAACAAATATTAATATTGCTACAATAAAAAATATAAAAATCTTAGAAATTCCATTATCTACTTTTCCCTCTTCCCATTTCGTAAAAACATTACCTATGCCACTTCCATCAATCTTTGTAACATCTAAACCTTCAACACTTTCTCCAGTAACCGAAACATCTTGAGGAACATTAACAAAACTCAAAGCAATTCCTAAAATAAGGAACATTCCTATTAACGCAAATACATGTGATTTCTTGAATTTATCACTATGGGATTTAGAACTACCTCTTCTCTTTTTCTTTTTCATTATATTTACATACTTTTCTTATTTATAAATATTTCGCGATTGTATAATACTAAAATTTTATAAAAACTCTTTTCTTATTTTGTTAATGCAAAAAAGAGGTTTAGTATTAACTTTTATTTTATTATTTATAGGAATAACATTCATAAATTTTGTAAGTGCAGCATTTTATTATGCATCTTCTATAAGTGATCTTCTAAATAGTATTGATGCTTCAACAATGATATTATTATTAGTATTCACAATATCTTTTGCTCTTCTAAATTATTCATTATCAAGATCTATGTTTAGAGATAATAAAGCAATATCAGGTGTAATTGCATTTGCAATTTCAATAGGGATAGTTTATTGGGTAAATTCTTATGGGATAAATCGTTATGGTTTTAATCTTGAAAATATTTTTTATGACTTAAGTTATGGTTTAGGTTTTTCAGGAGATTTACTCTACACGATAATTCCACTTGTATTATTATTAGGAACAATATATTTTATCTGGGAATTCGGGTTTTCAAAAACATTTTCAATTTTAGGTATACTTTTAATAATGGTTAGTTTAACTGATTTAATATATGAAAAAGGGATTGTCTTAATTATAGGAATTATTTTAGTGATGGTTGGATTTTATTTTAGTGATGACAAAAAAAGCAAAAAAGCAAAAAAAGGAATGAAAAAAATGTGGAAGAAACTTAAAAAATTAGATCAAAGTTAACTAAAACCACTTATCCAAACCTTTTTGCTTCTTTTCTTCTTCAATTTTCCTTAATTTTTCTAACTGCTTTTCAACTCTTTCCTCTGAAAAATCATGATCTTCAACAAGAATTTTTTTAATTTTTTCTTCATCTACTTTTCCAAATTCAAAAT
>CAYFIZ010000020.1:0-7864 GCA_964343325.1 Candidatus Woesearchaeota archaeon | reverse complement strand
GCTGAGCTACGGAGCCATTTTTGTTTTGGATTCGTAGCGAACTAATCAGTTTAAATGAATTCAAACCGGAAAGTGCGCGAGAAAACTTCGTGTTCTCGCTGAGCTACGGAGCCATTATAATTACTATAAGAATTATTTTATAAACTTTTCACTATGTGAATTTGTCCAGTTTTTTTTCAAAATCTTCTGAAGACATTGCACCTATAAACTGCTCAAACTGTTTTCCATTTTTGAATAAAACAAAATTAGGTAAAGAAACAATGTCAAATTTCTGTGCAAGTTCTTGATTCTCCTCTATATTCACTTTTCCAAATTTTATTTTTCCTTTAAATTTTTCAGATAATTCATCGATTACAGGAACCATCATTAAACAAGGCATGCACCAATCTGCTGCAAAATCAATTAAAACTAAATCTTTTTTTATGAAATCATCAAATTCACTTTTAGATATTTCAGGAACCTTATCATTATTTGACATGAATTAAAAATAAACTTTTTATTTATAAAAGTTTCTTTAAAATTTCTTATATTCTTAAGAATATATTTCTTTATAAAATAAATAAAATATTAATCATAATGGTAATGAGATTTCATGAAGATATAAGGATTGTTTCTACAAGTCAAGATAATACTAAAAATAATCATGTGCATTTAAAGGATAGATCAATTAATCATTTAATTGAAATCTTATCTAAAGGTTGTTTTATTCTTGATGAATCCAGATCCCTAATAGGTTACAATTCATTAAGAATTCCAAAAGATACCTTAAGAATACCTTTAAGATTGTGGGGGAAAATTAGTTCAGAAAAAGATGTAGAACCATATAGCGTACATCTTATTGGCTCAAACTCTTTATTAGAAAGAGAGCATCTTTTTGAATTAACATTAAAGGATGAAAGGGGTGTAGATGCTGAAGATGATCGTTATTTTGTAGATTTAATTGAAGGAAGTGCTGTATTAACAGCAAATTATGAGGATGATTATAAGAAGGCTTTACATGTGATAAGAGCTGTTGGTAGTGGTTTGGTTCGTTCTGCATATGAGAAGTAATATTATTTTTTATAATAAGTTATGAAAGAATAAGAAATTCCTTCATGTTTACTTACCATGGCTTCAGATTCAAAAAAATTCAATTCATCCCAATTTATTTCTGGGAAAAAAGTATCTCCTTCAAAATCTCTATGAACTCTTGTTATTTCTAACTTATTTGTACGTGGTAAAAATGTTTCATAAACTTCTTTTCCTCCAATAACATAAGAATCAAAACCTTCTATCAATCTTAATGCTTCTTCTACGTTTCTTGCTATATAAATTCCTTCTTGAAAATCTAGTGAATTGGATAAAACAATATTTTTTCTCTGAGGTAAAGGACAAAATTTTTCAGGAAGAGATTCATAAGTTTTTCTCCCCATAATAACAGGGTGATTTAAAGTTAATTTCTTGAATCTTCTTAAATCTTCAGGAATATGCCAAGGAATTTTTCCATTAAGCCCAATAACATTATTATCAGAAATAGCAGCGATTAATGCTAAGTTCATTTTAAACAGCCATAGCTCTTCTAATTGGAGAGTGAGATTCATAGCCTATAAGATTAAAATCATCTATTGTTAATTCATCGAATGGTTTTTGTGCAATTGTCATCCTTGGCAAATCTTTTGGCTTTCTAGATAATTGTTCAAGTATTGCTGTTACATGATCTAATTTATTTTTTTCTTCTCTTTCTTTTCCATCAGAATCTAATTCTTTTGGCGCTGAATTTTCAATCCAATCAAGAACCTTTGGGTAATTACCAAAAAATTCTGCCTCTTTCATTAATTTTTTTAATTTTGGAAGATTTTTTCCATACCATTCTCCTCTTTCACCAGTTCCACTATAAAAATGTGAATCTCCAAAAACATGGATGAATCTTCTTGGTTCTAAATCAGATTGTTGTGCAATAATTTGCGTTAACATGGCATAACTCGCGATATTAAATGGAACTCCTAATAACTGATCACAACTTCTTTGGTACATTTGCAAATCTAGAATTTCACCATCTGAATTAAATTGAGATAATACATGACAAGGTTCGAGAGCCATTCTTTTAAGTTCTCCAGGATTCCATGCAGAGAGGATTATTTTTTTACTGGTTGGTTTTTTTCTTAATGATTCTATTACATTCATAAATTGGTCCACTTTTATAACTTCACCATTTTCTCCAACAGATAACCAATTTCTCCATTGAGAACCATAAACAGGTCCTAAATCCCCCCATCTTTCTGCAAATCCATCTTCTTCTTTTATTCTTTGTCCATAATCTTCTAATGCTTTATTCCAGTCAGGAGAATATTTAGCAAGCCCCCAAGGAAAAATCCCTTCACTTGCCATTCTTTCTAAATTATGATTAAATGCATCTCTAGTCCATATTGAAACGTTATTATCAACAAGATATTTTATGTTGGTATCTCCTTTCATAAACCAAAGAAGTTCATGAATTAAAGATTTAACAAACATCTTTTTTGTTGTTAACAAAGGAAAACCATGTCTTAAATCATATTCATTTTGATAACCAAACAATGAAATTAATGGAACCTCTTTGCTACCTCCTTTAAATAAAGAATAATCTGAAGTAAGAATATCTCTACAATGATCTAAATATTGTTGCACCATTTTAATTTTGAACCTCTTCTTTACCTTCGCTAGTTATTCTTCCGCCTTGATGTTGTCCAGAATATTCTCTTTTTATTTCTCCAATTACAGGTTCAAAAATAATATTAAACATTCTTGAACCAAGTTCAAATTTAAAATCATGTTCGCCTAAATTTTTTATACCAAAAGCAAGTTTTCCTGAATATCCAGGGTCTGTTTTTGTTGCATGAAAACTAACAGCTCCTCTTTGCAAAGAACTTCTAGGAAATACTAAAGGCATTAAATATCTTGAAGGTAAGTCTTCTTCATATTTAACTTTCTTGGAAGGTGATGTAATTATCTCAATTGTTTGAACAAGAAAATAATCTCCAGGTTTCATAATAATTAATTTATTTCCATCTTTTTCAATATCTCCAATTAATTGAGTCTTAGGAGAACTTCTTTCAGCTACACCTAAAAAACTCTCTCCATCAATTTTTTCAACTCTTCCAACTCTCAAATCAAACCCGCAACCTTCTGGATTATTTAGTTCCCTATTAGAAAGACCTTCTACCAAATTATATTCTTTATTTAATTCTAAAATTTTTAAAGCTGAAAGTGGCATTTTAATTCTAAATTATTTTATTTTATAAGTATTTATATTGTAAAATTAATCCTCATTATTAAAAAGTTTCATATCTTCTGGACGCCAAATACCTTTAATTATTTCAAATGATCTATTAACATCTATTTCTAATTGTGTTATTTCTATTCCTGCTTGTTTAAACATTTTATAAACTAATAAATTTGGTTCACCATAATGTGCTGAGAAATAAACTTCCCTTATTCCATTTCCTGCTATTTGTTTTGCACACGGAGAACAAGGAAAACATAAAGTATAAAGAGAAGCACCTATAAGGTCTTTTCTACCAATTTGGCTCATTGCATTTATTTCTGCATGAGTACCTATACAAACACCTTTTCCTTTATCATCAAAGTCTATTCCAGCTCTATCTTTACTACAATATCCAAGTTCTAAAGAGCTTTCTATTCCAGGAGCAGCACCATTATATCCAGAAGCAATTGACCTTTTATCTTGAACAACTACAGCACCTGTATGTAATTTCAAACAACTAGATCTTGTTGCTGCCCACAATGCTTCAAACATAAATCTTTCATCCCATGTAGGTCTTACTCTCTTTAGATTTATTTCCCTATTTGAATCTTTTCCCATATTAATCTCTCAAGAAATATTTATATAAAGTTTATTGTGATTAAAATCACATATTTCCCATAATTGTAAAAAACAATTTATAAATAAACCAAGCCATTGCCAAATAAAATATAAAAGATATTTTTATTCCAAATATCATTAAAAGAATATAAAAAGCAACTCCCAAGTCAATATAACTCATAATATCTCTGAAAACCACTGCTTTAACTACAAGATATGATATGGAAAAAAGTAAAAGATTTGTTGCTCCTGAAATCATGCTAAAATGCACAAGACTAATTGCAGTAAGAACAAATAAATCCAAAATCGTAAAAATCCAAATTAACATTTTAGAACTCAATGCCTTCTCTTGCTAAGATGCCTTTATCATAAGGATGTTTTATTTTTTTTATCTCAGAAACATAATCTGCTTTTTCAATTACAGATTCTGGAATATTTCTTCCTGTTAAAACTAATTCTGTATTTTCAGGTTTATTCTCTATAAATTCTAAGACAAAATCTTCAGAAATAATCTTCCATTTTATTCCAGGACCTATTTCATCAATCAGAACAACATCATATTCTTCAATATCTTTAATAGCTTCTTTCCAAAATTCTAAGAATTCTTTTTTTAAATCTTCAAGTTCATCTTCATTATAATTTTTAAAAAAAGGATGTAGTGGCTTGAATTGCAAATATTTAAATCCAGAATTCTCAAAAAAGAATTGTTCTCCTGTATCTCTCTTAAATAATTGAATTATTTTAATCTTTAAACCTCTTCCCAAAGATCTTAATATTAATCCCATTCCTGCAGAAGTTTTTCCTTTTCCTTCCCCTGTATAAACATGAATTAAGCCAAGTTTTTCCTTTTCCATTTTAACTGCATTTAGAATAACCACAATCAAAACAAGTTGGTTCTGAGCAACCTGAAATCATTCCCACATTTGCACTAAAGCATTTAGAACAATGAAGTTTCTTATCAATTTCTATCGCTTTATCATTTTCTTCTTGATTAAATGTTTTAATTTTTCCTGTTTTTATAAGATGATTTCTTAATGCTATTGACATTGCATGAGGTACTGAATCAATTCTGTTTTTGCCAAACCCATATGGTTTTTCTGATTTAATTGAATTTAAATGCCTAATTATTCTTATAGGATCTCCACCCAATTCAAAATATTTTGATAAAATAATTGCAAGAGCTGTTGTCATTCCAGAAATTTCAGTTCCTGTCGGAGAAAGATTTGCAAATATTTTTGTTATACCTTCTTCATTATAATTTATATGTAAATGAACTGGTCCATGACCTGTTTGAATTAAATGATAATCTGAGAATTCTTCTAAATTTTTCTTTTTAGTTTTTTCTTTTTTATCTTTTTCATTTATGTTTAGTATTTGGAATTGTTTTGACCCATCCCTATAAACTGTAACTCCCTTAGCACCATTTTCATAAGCAAGCAAATAAACTTCTTCAACATCTTTTTCTGTTGCTTCATTTTTTAGATTCACTGTTTTTGAAACAGCATTATCAATATGTTTTTGAAAGGCACATTGCATTAAAACATGTTCCCTTGGTTTTAAATCATGAGATGTTAAAAATAATTTTTGAATAGGTTCAGGTATTTCTTCTATCCCTACAAGAGATTTATGATTGTCATTTATTTTCATGTATAAATCTTCTTTTTTTAAACCAAAATAATTATTTTGTTCTGCAATTTCTTCAAATAAAGGATTTATTTCAAAAAAAGTATCTTTTTCTTCTGGTTTATCTCCTTTTTTTAATGCGTCTATTCCTGCTGCATTATATCTTATATAAACTACTGCGAAAAAAGGTTCTATTCCTGCTCCTTGCAAACCAGCGGTTATCCCAATTGTTCCTGTCGGAGCAATTGTTGTTCTAGCTGAATGTCTTGGGAAAAATTCTTGATTTCTAAAGTATTGACTTTCTCTGTCATAAATAGAACCTTTCCATGCAGGAAAAATCCCTCTTTTTTCTGCAATTTCTTCAGAAGCATTTAGACAAGAAAGATTAATGAATTTCATTACTTCTTCAGCTTTTTTAAGAGCATCTGGAGAATTATAAGGAATTTTAAGCATAACTAAAGATTCAGCCCATCCCATAACACCTAAACCAATTCTCCTGGATTTCTTAGCCATTTCTTCAATTTCAGGAATTGGATAATTATTAATGTCTATAACATTGTCTAGGAAATGTGTGCAAGTATAAACACATTTTTTTAATTCTTCATAATCAAAATCACTGCCATCTTCTTTTACAAATTTTAATAAATTAATTGAACCTAAATTACAAGGTTCATAAGGTAAAAGAGGCTGTTCGCCGCAATCAAGAGAGATTATGCCATTAGTTATAAAACTTAGAGTCCTAGGTTCTGTTAAATCATAAACTCTTTTTTCTCCAAGAGGAATTACCTTATCTATTTTTTCCTCAAATTTATTTTGATAAAGGTTTTTAGAATAAAAATTCTTAGTTTTTTCCACATGTCTATCACACATAAATCCAATCAAATCTAAAAACCTCAATACACATGTTCTTGATATGTTTAATTCAAAACATTTTCCATCAACTAAATAATCTTTAGAATCTCCTTTTTTATTAGTATAATTAAATATTTTCCTTGGTTTCCGATCCCTATTATAAATTGTTGATTTTATTCCTAAATTTAATAATATTAATTGTACTCCTTTTAATAATTCCTCAGATTTTGAAGTCAATCTAGTATAATAATGACTTCCTTTATCATGACAACTTGCAGTTCCATCTGCTGTAAATAATCCTTGTAAAAATCCAACTACAGTTGCCTTAGGTGCAGTAAAAATTGCTTCTGGAACTATTTTTTCTCCAGCTTTGCATGGCTTTACACCTAACTTTTCAAAGAAGTCTACAAAATATTTGCTATGATAAGATAAATGATAAACTCCATTCTCCCTCTTAATTTCATTTATATTTTTTCCATAATAATTATTAATAAGGGGTTTTAAATAATTCATAACAGGCAAATCATTTTTACCAAAAGTGAAACCTACTCTACAATTTTCACCTTTTATTAACCAACCATCTCCAATTAACCAACCAAGGACTTGACCTAATTCCTTTGACCATTTTTTAGGTAAATTTAAAGAATATTTTCTTCCATTTTTTCCCAAAAATTCATTTTTAACTTCGATTGGCAAATCATAATCTTTGTTAAAAATACCTTCTCCTTTTTGTATATAAATTACATGTTTTTCTGGATTTAAATCTGTTATTTTTATCCAACCTTTATTTGTAAGTAACTTATGGTCTTCAGTACACTCTAATTCATAACCTGAATTTGTTTTTATTTTGTAAACTTGTTTTACACCTGTTGCGAATGCTCGTGTTATTGTATCAAAATTAACAGAGTTTTTTTGTGATTGTTTCATTAACATAATAGTCCCATCTCTGTTTTTTATCTCAATTGGAACTCTACTGTCAGTGGCTATTTTAATCCCGCCATTACTATAATTTTCAACTAATTTTTCCATTCTCATTAGCCCTTTTTCTGTTGATATTAAAGTGTCTCCGATTACACAAGGATTTGTAGATTCTATTTGTCCTAAATGAGGTGTTGCATTGCTTCCTGTATTGTTTATTCTATCAATAATTATTATTCCTGGATCTCCTGTTTCCCAAGCACCTTTGACTAATTCCCTCCAGACTTCTTTAGCATTTAATTTTCCAACAACTTCTTTATTTTTAGGATTAATTAATTCATATTCTTCATTTTTCTTAACAGCTTGCATAAATTTATTGTCAATTGTTACAGAAATATTAAAATTTTCCATTGTGCCAGGAGTTTTTTTCATATCTATAAAACTAAGAATATCAGGATGATTATAATGAAGAATCCCCATATTTGCTCCACGTCTTGTTCCACCTTGTTTAACAACATCTGTTGATTTGTCAAATATTTGCATGAAAGATACTGGTCCTGATGATACCCCGCTACTTTTTTTAACTGCATCTCCTGTAGGTCTTAATCTTGAAAATGAAAATCCTGTTCC
>CAYFIZ010000019.1:4741-7982 GCA_964343325.1 Candidatus Woesearchaeota archaeon | reverse complement strand
TTTATTTTTTCAATTCTTAATTTTTCTAATTTTATTACCGGTAAATCAGGCTCTGAAATAAATCTATAATCTTCTGCAAGTTCTTTTGTTCTCATTTTTATGGTGATTCTTTTATTTTCATCAAACATTCTTGTTTCCTGTATAGTTGGAAGTTCTCCGGGTTTTTTTTGTCTTTGAATTTCATAATCAATTGCTGTTTTAATATTTCTCAAGGAATTTATGTTTTTCATTTCAACTCTTTTCCCGTTTTTTATTGAAACATTTACATCTACTTTTATTCCAAGAGTTTTGTCAATAATTTTTATGTATTTTAAAGTTTCAATTAATTGTTTTAGCCATATAATTACTTCTTCACTTGAAGTAAAATCAGGTTCTGTGACAATTTCAATTAAAGGATATCCTGATTTATTGTAATCAATTTCTCCTGTTTGAGGATTCCATGATGCAGGATCTTCTTCTAAATGTGCTTCTGTAATTCTTGCTCCTAAAAATTTTCCTTTTTCCCCTATGGGAATTGCATAAGTTCCTGAAATTGTATTTTGATATCCTTTTGGTAAATCAGGCCAATCATAATGTTTTCTCTGCCAAACAAATTTTGGATTTATTATGCATTTAAGGATTAAACAAATTTGAATTGCTTTATTTATTGCCCCTTTATTTGGAAGCATTGGTTTTGCTCCTGGCTGAGATGTACATATTGGACAAATTGAAGTATTTGGTTTTATGTATTTTTTACCATGCATTGCCTTACATTTACAAAATAATTTTTCTTTTGTATTTAGATAGCCATGAATTTCTAAACCAATCTTAGCCATACAAGAAAAAAGAAAAATAAGTTTATTAAGTTAATTACCCAAAAGATTTATAATTATCCTTATATAATTAAATCTATGAAAAAAAATAGTAAGAATTTAGGTGAAAAAATAAATTTCTTAGAATTGGGGCATCCTACTTTTCGGACTTCAAGAACTTTTGGACAGAGAGCTGCTGATTTAATTACAAGATGGGCTGGTAGCTGGGCTTTTATTATTTCACTTGCAGTATTTTTATTTTCTTGGATATTAATTAATACATATTGGTTACTATTTGGAAAAACATGGGATCCTTATCCATTTATTCTTCTTAATTTTGTTTTATCAACTTTTGCAGCAGTACAAGCTCCAATAATTTTAATGTCTCAAAATAGGCAAGGGCAAAAAGACCATATTCAAGCACAATATGATTATGCTGTAAACAAAAAAGCAGAAAAAGAGATACAACAAATTAAAAGACAACTTGACAGAATTGAAAAATCTATTTAGAGAAAATTAAATGCAAGATAATTAAAAATTAATAATAAAAATGGATTGTATTCTTTTGGCAACAATACCTGGTACCGGGACTAGATATTTACAAGAGTTCTTTTTGAAAATGTTTCCAAATAATCACATGGTAAATTTGGATACTTTCTCTAATAATCCACGATTATTTGAAGGTATAGATGGTCATGGCCTAAAGCCACATGTTACAAATATTGTAGCAGGACATTTTTATATGAATTGCATGCCTATGATAAAAACACTTGCTCAATACTGGCGCCCTATATGTACTATGCGTGATCCCTTGGCTGCTATTATTACAAGACATGAATCAAACAAAAAAGAAACTGTTCCAGTGGATCCAATAATGATGCCCTTTATGTTTAATGCATTTATACACTTAGTGATGAAAATGAATCCCTATATTGTTCCACTTGATCTTGTAAAAACTAAATCTGATAAAATTAAAATGCTAAAAGATGTGTCGAATGTTGCTAAAGTTTCTCCAAGCAAAGAATATATTGATTCATATGTAGATAAAAAACCAATTAATACACTTGGTGAATATCCCTTGAAAAAGATGTATCGTATGAAAGATATAGAGGGACTAAAAAAAGAAATAGGATTGCAGATAGAAGTTTTAAAAATGCTGGAACCAACTTTTAGACCTATATTAGAAAAAGTTGGATATAAAGATTTAATGTGGTGGTCATAATCTATTTTTGTGTTTAATGATATTAAGTAAAGACAAAAAGATTAAATTAAAATTAATTTTCAAGGCGATCATTTAGTTCATGCGCTATATTAGTTAACATAAGTTTTTTTATTTCTTCTTTATTTTTAGTTTTAGCTAAAACATATCCTAATTTAACCAGAGCTGTTTCTGAAAGCATATCTTCAAGATAAATAATTCCTGTTTTTAGCAATTCCCTGCCATTACTATAAACTAAAGGATCTAATCTTCCATAAATTGTCTGAGCAGAAGCGCAAATAATTAAGCCCTTTTTTTGAACTTCTTTTAATTTTTTTATCCATGATTTTCTAGCTCTTGTCGTTGGAACATGCCCTAGTCCGCTCATTTCCAAAACAATTCCTTTGTATTTTTTCTTTAAATAAAAATCTAAAATCTCTGGAGATTGTCCTGGATAAACTTTTACCAATGCAACTTTTTCCTCAAATTTTGAATCTGTTTTAACCTTTTTTTTATTTTCTCTTTTTGTGTAATCTGAAATTATTTCTATTCTATCTTGAAAAATTTTCGCAAATGGTTTGCTGTTAATTACTTTGAAAGCATCTCTTCTTGAAGTGTGCATTTTTTTTGTTTTAGTTCCAGGCATTGCATAACAATAGTTGTCATTTATTGTTGCGTGCCCTACAATCATAACTTCTGCAATATCTGATATGGCAGCAATAGCAGAACATTGTAAATTTAAGTCAGCATCACTACTTGCACGATCAATACTTCTTTGGCTGTAAGTTAAGACCACTGGTTTGTTTAAATTTTTAAGGAAAAAACTTAGAGCTGAAGAGGTGCAATGCAAAAAATCTGTTCCTTGAGTTATTATTACCCCTTTAATATTTGAATCATTCAAAAGTTTTTTAGCTGTATTGGCAATTTTTTTCCAGTCTTTAAAATCCATGTCTTCAGAAGCTTTCATAAAAGGAACTTCAATTTTTATGATATTAACTTTTTCAAAAATTTCAGGATAAAACTTGAATAAACTTTCCGGAGTATCAAGCCAGTCAACCCCTCCTTTTTTTGGATTTAATCGAGCAGAAATTGTTCCTCCTGTAATAATCATCGCAATGTTTGGTTTTTCATTGCTTTTTTTTATTTCAATTTTTTCTTCGATTATTTTAGATTTTTTTAAAATTCTAATTTTTGAAATATCTTTTTTATTAAATCCAATATTATAACCTGAATCAAGTTTCAATAAAACAAT
>CAYFIZ010000019.1:0-4641 GCA_964343325.1 Candidatus Woesearchaeota archaeon | reverse complement strand
TCTATTTTGAGACAAGAAGAACCTGATTTTACTGTAAAAAGAAAACTTCATGCTGTTGCTGGCGAAAGCGGTGATATAGATATTGCAGCGAAACATGAAACTGCACAAGATAAAGAATTTATTTATCAAGTTTATAATAATGTTAACTGCCTTGTTGAATTAGATGAAGAGCCGCCGCATGAAATAAATAAAGAAGCCTTGAAAATTTCTTTGCAAATTGCTATTTTACTAAATTGTAAAATTATTCCATTAACACAAATTATGAGAAAGACAGTTATTAATGGTTCAAATACTTCTGGTTTTCAGAGAACTGTTTTAATTGCAAGAGAAGGTTATGTTGAAACTAAATTAGGAAGAGTAAGGATTGAAGCAGTTTTTTTAGAGGAAGATTCAGCAAGACCTATGCTTAGAGATGGAAAAAATATAATTTACAGATTAGATAGATTAGGGATTCCTTTGGTAGAAATTGCAACTGCTCCTGATATTAAAACACCTGAACAGGCAAAAGAAGTTGCATTATATATAGGTGATATTTTGAGAAGTTGCAGAATTAAAAGAGGTATTGGAACAATTAGACAAGATATTAATATTTCAATTAAAGGAAGTAACAGGGTAGAATTAAAGGGTTTTCAAGATCCAAAAATTATGGTAAAAACTGTTGAAAATGAAATTAATAGGCAGCAGGATTTATTAAAAAAAAGAAATCCTTCTGAGGTTAGAAATGTTTTACCTGATGGAACAAGTAAATTTTTAAGGCCAATGCCTGGAGAAGCAAGAATGTATCCTGAAACAGATTTATTTTTATTAAAAATTTCAAGAGATTTTATTAATAAGGCTAAAAAAGAACTTCCTAAATTAAGAAGTGATCTTAAAAAAGAATTAAGTGGTAAAGGACTGAATCATGAGATGATTAAGTTATTGATTAAGCAAAATAAGTTTGAAGAATTTAAAGAATTTTTAAACATTTTAGATAATCCAAAATTAATTGCTAAAATTCTTTTAATGTTTCCTAAAGAAATAGCAAGTCATGAAAAAATTTCTTTGAAAAAGATAGAAAAGATTTTTAATAAAGATTTTTTAATATTTGTTCTTGAAAATTTAAAGAACAAAAAAGTTTCTGAGGAGCAAATTAAAGAAGTTTTGAAAAGAGTTGTTAAAGGAGAGAAACCTGAAAATGCTATAATTTTCAAAAAAGAAGATGTTAATGTTGTTGAAGAAAAGATTATTAAAATTATTAAAGATAAACCAGGGTTATCTTCAAATGCATATATGGGTTTAGTTATGAAAGAATTTAAGGGAAAAATTGATGGAAAAGAAGCAATGGAAATTATTAAAAAACATACTTAATATATTTTAAAATGGATTTACAAAAATTAAACAAAAATAGAATTTTAATAAAAGATGTTTTTAGTTCCAAAAATAAAAATGTTGAAGTTGTTGGCTGGGTTAGTAATACAAGAGATTTAAGCAAAGTAAAATTTATTATTTTAAGAGATATTTCTGGTATAATTCAAGTTACAGGGATTCAATCTAAAACCCCTAAAGAAATTTTTGATAATATGGAGAAAATTTCCAGAGAGTCTGTTATTTATGTTAAAGGTTCTGTTGTAAATTCAAAACAAGCTCCAGGAGGAAAAGAAATTATTCCTGAAAAAATTGAAATTTTATCAAAGGCAGAAGATTTACCAATTGATGTTTCTGATTATTCTAAAACAGAACTTCCTAAAAGACTTGATTATAGGTTTTTAGATTTTCATCGAGATAGGGTTCAGGCTATTTTCAAAATACAATCAGAAATTGCTAATTCATTTAGGGAATTTTTTTATAATAAAAATTTTACAGAAGTTTTTCTTCCATCTATAATATCAAGTTCAAGTGAAGGGGGAACAGAGCTTTTTCCAACACAATATTTTGAAAAAAAAGCTTATCTTGCACAATCACCTCAACTTTACAAACAAATGACTGCAACTTCCCCTTTAGAAAAAGTTTTTACAATAACACCTGTTTGGCGTGCAGAAAAACACAATACTGTCAGGCATCTTAACGAGTCTAGGCAGATGGATATTGAAATGGCTTTTGCAGATCAATTTTTAGTCATGAAAGAACTTGAAGAATCTGTTAAATATATTGTTAAAAATATTATTGAGAAATGTAAGAAAGAATTGGAATTGCTTGATGTCAAGTTAAAAATTCCTAAAGCTAAATATTTGAGTTATGAAGAAGCAATAAAAAAAGTTGGAGGAAAATTTGGAGATGATTTTACACCACAGCAAGAAAAGAAACTTTGTAGCACGTATAAAGGAGATGTTATTTTTACACATTCTTGGCCTTCAGAATTAAAACCATTTTATATTATGCCTGAAAATGATGATGAAAAGGGAAAATTAAGTGGTGGTTTTGATGCACTTTATTTAGGAAGTGAGATAAGTTCAGGTGGGCAGAGAATTCATATTCCAGAATTGCTTGAAAAAATGTTGAAATCAAAAGGGCTTAAATTAAAAGATTTTAAATCATATATTGATAGTTTTAGATTTGGAGCACCACCTCATGCAGGATGGAGTATAGGTTTGGAAAGATTTACGCAAAATTTACTTGGAATTGAAAATATTCGCGAAGTTGTTTTATTCCCAAGAGATAGGGACAGAGTAAGTCCTTAAATTTTTAAATTACTCATTCTTAAATTTAGAATGTCTATGTTAATAAATTCATTAATTGCAGGTTTTTTAGGCACTTTAGTAATGACTTTTTCCCAACTAATAGAAATGTTCATAACTAAAAGAAAAGGAAGTAATTCTCCTGCAATTGCTTTTTCCAAAATTTTTAGAATTAATTTGAATAAATTTTCGGAAAGAGGCAAAACAATCCTTACATATGCTGTCCATTTTATATATGGAACTTTCTGGGCATTAGCTGTTTATGTTTTGTATTTGTTTGGAATCCAAAGTACAACTTACCTAATAATCATTTATTTTTTAATTACAACGATTCAAGGATGGATTGTAATCCCTTTACTTAATATAGGTCCAAATTTTTGGAAATGGGGCATTCATTCAATTTTAAGCGATGCATTCCATCATTTAGTTTTAGCAACTGCTACTGTGTTGATATTTTTGACTTTAATTAGTTGATGGGTTTTTTGAATAATCTTATAAATAACTACTATTTTATTACTTTATGACAGATTTTTTATTTCACAAAGTTTCTGAAAAAGAGAAAGCAGATATTAAAAAACAAGCTAAAGATATAATGGATAAGTTTTCTGAAAAACTTTCTAAGATTGATAATCTAAAAGTCACAAGTAAAAAAATTTCAGAACCTTTAATTGAAAGAGATGAATTTGAACGAGGGGAAAAACAGAGAAGTGAGTCTGATTCTGATTTTAGAAAAAGAATGTTTGAAAATGCTCCAAGTACCCTAAAGGGCACAAGTAAAAATAAAGATTTTATTATTGCAGAAAAGAAAAAATGGTAGAAGAAGTAATTATACTTAACCCGCAAGAATTTGAAAAGAAGAAAAAATTTTTTTTAGAGGGTGGAAAAGAAAAAATTCACGTAATTTCTGATTTTGATAGAACATTAACTAATGCTTTTGTAAATAATATTAAAGTTCCTTCTGTAATATCTATTTTACGTGATAAAAATTATTTAACAACTGAATATCAGAATAAGGCTAAATCACTTTTTGAGAAATATCATCCTATTGAAATGAATTTAAATATTTCTTTGAATGAAAAGAAAAGAACAATGAATGAATGGTGGAATAAACATTTTGATTTATTGATTCAATCAGGATTAAGTAAAAATGACTTAAAGAATATTTTAGATGAAGGTATTATAAGGTTTAGGGAAGGTGTTTTAAATTTCTTGGATTTTTTAAATAATTATAAAATTCCTTTGATTATTTTATCTTCAAATGGTGTTGGTGAAACAATCCCTATGTTTCTTGAAAAAAACCATAAAATGTATTCTAATATTCATATTATTACTAATTTATATGAATGGGATTCTAAAGGAAAGGCAATCGATATTAAAAAACCAATTATTCATACTATGAATAAAGATGAAACAATTGTTAAGAATTATTCTTTTTTTAATTTAATCAAATCAAGAAAAAATGTAATTTTAATTGGAGATAGTTTAAGTGATTTATATATGATTAAAGGTTTTAATTATGACAATATAATTACAATTGGATTTTTGAATGAAGATATTGAAAAAAATTTAGAAGAATACAAAAAGAACTTTGATATTGTGATAACAAATGATGGGGATTTCAATTTTGTAAATAGATTACTAAATGATATAATAAAATAAAAAATGGTAGATGAAATTTCTGACTGGAGAAATGATATAAATGAATTAGATAATCAATTACTCAAGATATTAGAAAAAAGATTTAGGTTATGTAGAGAAATTGGAAAATCTAAATTGAAAAATGGATTTTCCATAGAAGATAAACAAAGAGAAAAAGAAATAATACAATTAAAATATGAAGAGAATAATTTACCTAAGGATTTTATTGAAGATTTTTTTAATTTAATATTTAAAGAATCTAAAAGATTACAAGGAGAATTAAGATGAAAAAATTAAATTTTCCAAAAGGGTTTGTTCTGACTGGAACAGATAATAATGGATTTAGACA
>CAYFIZ010000018.1:6517-8149 GCA_964343325.1 Candidatus Woesearchaeota archaeon | reverse complement strand
TGAAAATTTTTCAGCTATTAATCTTCGCACTTCCCTTATCAAATAATCTGTCTCACTTTCTGTAGATTTCTCTATATTAAAGTCTTTGTTAAGTTTTTCAAAATCAGGAAGCTTATATTTTTTCTGAATTTCTTTGTAATCTTTTTTTAAATTTTCAAGATTAGATTCTTTTTTTGACATTTTTAAAACTAGAATAAATGTTTTATAAATTATTGGTTTTTCTGTAAATTGCATCTGAATTACAATCAGGTTTTCCATTAAGAATTAAGGAATTATCCATATAAGCACAATCTTCACCTTGAATATCACAATCACAAACCCTCACTTTTTTCGTTAATCTTCTTAAGGCAGAAAGAGTTCTTTTTTCCATTTGCATATTTTGGCTTAAGACATAAAGGTACTTCATATTCTAGTTCTTCTGTTTCTAAAGATTTTTTCAAAGCCATACATAGTAAAAAATTAACTTTATTTAAATTTTTAGATAATAGTAACATTATTCAAAAAATTAAAATTATTGCTAAAGGAATTAAAATAAATGATATTAAAATATAAAGTGCTTTTTTTCTTGAAATCTTAATTAATTCTTTAGAAGTATATTTTGTTATTTTATGTAAAAAATCTATATTTGGTAAAAAGAGAATTGCTCCCAAAATTCCAAAGAAGCCATAAGCAAATGCAGTAGCTATTGCTGTTGTTTTTCCAATTATCAGTGATGCTAAAAAAGTATCTGTAAATGTTCCAAGATCAGCACCTAATATGAAAGGAATAGCTTTCTTTAAATTAATTAATCTTGCAACTGCCAAAGGGACTAATAATCCTATTGTAATGCTTGAAGAGAATAGTATTGCTGTCAAACCTATTCCTATAAAATATGTTTTATATTTTGATTCAAAATGCTTATTGATAAATCCTCTTGCTTTTTCTTCTCCTCCTAAAACATTTATCACAGAACTTCCTATGTATTTAAGTGCTAAAACTAAAAGTGCAAAACCAAAAATCAATACAAAAATTCTTTGACTTTCTATAGATATTATGTTTATTATTGGATTTGTAATTATACTTACTGTGTCTGGAACATTAAATAGAAAAAAATTGTTTTCAAATGCTGTTGCAAGAAATAAAGAAGTTTTTGAAAAAAATGAAAAGAAAAATTCTAAAAAGAAAACCATAATCACCAATAACACACTGTAAATTGAATAGCAAAGAGCTATTTCAAATCCATGGCGAAAATCTTTTCTTTTTTGTGTAACTATAACTAATGAAATTATCATTGCAGTTATTGTTGTTCCTAAAGATGCACCCATTAAAATATAAACAGCTATTGGTAAACTTATTATATCACTTCCTGCAAAAGCAGCAGTTATTGAACTTATTGCTCCAGAAGATTGCACTATTGAAGTTGTAAACCAACCAACAGAAATTGCTTTTAGTGGAGTTATATTTTGTATTAAAAGATTTTGAAGATCTGGCGCAAGAAGTAATGAAGATTTCTTAATTAATTCTATTGATAATATAAACAAATAAATAAAAAATATTAATTTTAACCACTTTTTCATGTTTATATGTGAAATATTAGTTATATATAATTTATTAAAAGCCTCAGCTGAGATTCGAACTCAGGACCTCTACATT
>CAYFIZ010000018.1:5245-6417 GCA_964343325.1 Candidatus Woesearchaeota archaeon | reverse complement strand
TTTCATAAAAAAAAGAATAAGATAAACTATCAGAAATGCAACAGCAACAAACCCTGTAATTAATGAAACCATCCAGAAAAAATTAACAAGAATTTCATCATTAAAAATATATTTTAATCCAAAAGACAAAACAGATAAAATTACAAATAAAATTAGGTTTATTAAAACTAATCTGATTTTTCTTTTAGAAGCAACAATTTTTTTTGTTTTGCTAATAGGTTTTTTAACACTAGTTCTTTTTGTTTTTACATTTCTTAAAGAACTTTTCGCTTTACCTTTTTTCACTTTCTTTTTTACCATTTAAATATTAAACAAATTAAAGTTTTTAAATATTACTTATATTGTTGAAGTTTCATTAACAGCTCTCCAATCTAATTGAATTGCGCCTGCTGTCATTGTTTTGAAATTTCCAAAAACAGAGCTAAGCCATGAAAAATAAATTTTTGTGGCGTCTATCATTCCTGAATATGAATCAAAATCAACATTTCTATCTTGGAAAACAACAATAACTCCAAAATATAAGAAGATTATTAAAATCATTAAAAATATTGCAAAAATCTTATGTTTAAATCTTTTTATTTCTATAACAACCCATATAAGTATTATAACTGCAGAAAGAATTAAAATTCCTGTTCCAGAAAAAATTTCACCTCCAAATACCATAATAAAAAAATATTAAGAAAGTATAAAAATGTTTCTGATTAAAAAAGTTTATGGCCATGTAGTACAAGGGAAGAAAAATTATAAGATACTCTAAATTACTTTTTAGATTTTTTCATTACATTTTTATAGTATATTTTATTTTGTAATTTATGAAATACAACTTTAAAAAAATTGTAGGGAGTTTTCTCATTATCTTAGGTTTATGGATACTTTATTTGGCTTTTAATAATACACCTGCTAGTTTTGATGAAGTTGTTGGCTTAGCATACAGAATTTACCTCTTAAATAATGTTAGTATAATTGTTGGTGTTGGTTTTATTCTTCAAGGGGTGCTTAATCTTATAGAAAAATAAAGTAAATTTTAGCCCTGTAGTATAGTGGTCAAGTATACGAGCCTCTGAAGCTTGTGACCCAGGTTCGAATCCTGGCAGGGCTATTTCAGGATTCGTTAAATCGGTTTAAACGAAAAAGGAAAGAGCGCGAGAGAACCTTGGTTCCATCTCGCTTCG
>CAYFIZ010000018.1:3515-5145 GCA_964343325.1 Candidatus Woesearchaeota archaeon | reverse complement strand
CGGTTTAAACGAAAAAGGAAAGAGCGCGAGAGAACCTTGGTTCCATCTCGCTTCGGATTCTGGCAGGGCTATTAAAATAAAAAATGAGTAAAGAAAAATTACCAAAAAAAGTTCTAGAAGTTTTAGGAAATAAAAAATTAGAAGATATGGCTATAAAAATTGTTTACAAAAATTGGAGAGGTGAAGAAGGAATAAGAAATATTTTACCAATAAAAATATATTATGGGTCAACAAAATGGCACAAAGAGGAACAATGGTTAATGACTGTTTATGATTTAGATAAAAAAGCTATGAGGGATTATGCCCTTAAAGATTTTAAAGGTGTTCCTTAAAATTAAATATTCAAAATTTCTTTCCAATTTTTCCATGTTAATCTTCTTTTATTTTTAACATGTTTATTATAAGATTTATCAAAAAGAACATGTTCCCATTCAGGATTTTTTAATCCACTTATATTAGGTTTATCATCTATCAAAATATCTCCTTTTATTAGTGTTTTATCTTTTGTTAAAATTATTTTCTTAGTCCATTCATATCCCAAGTTTTTCCCAATCCAATCGTATTTTTCTTTTACACTGTGTTCATATTTTGATAAAGGAGAAGTACATATAATGACTTTATGCCCTTTACCTTTAATTTCTTTTAATGCTTCAATACTTCCTTCTACAGGTTCTAAACTTTTCATAAAACCTTTTTTTTCTTTTATATCATTTATAATTTTTTTAAGTTCAGGATATTCTTCAGATAGCTTGAATTTTTCTTTTTCTCTTTTAAATAATTCCTTTTTTTCAGGATTACTTTTTATTATTAACTCAATAATTTTCTTTTCAAACTCTACTATTACATCATCCATATCAACTAAAATAATCATATATATTTAATCTCAATAATGTTTTTATACTTTTATGGAAACAATTTTTTATGTCTGAAAAACTTAATAAAGGATTTAATATTAAAAAAAAAGAATTAGATGCCCGTATACAATTTGAGACTCAAATCCCTCGTGGATATAAGATTATCCCACTAAAAGAACTTGTAAGTGCGGAAAAAATTATTCCTATGAAAACAGATGAAATAGAAGCGTTTTTACGACATATCCCATTAATGAATTCACCAGAAATTTTTCCTTATAAAAATGCTGAAATTTGTAGGCATATGGCAGGTCCACAAGGTTTGAATGTAGCTCAAAGATTTATTTTAAGAAGTAAATTAATATCAATATTAGAGGGTTTAGATAATTTATATGAAGGTTTTCAATTTCCAGGTTTATTAAAAAGAACAGCTCATTATGTAATTGGAAGAGATTCTGAAGAAAGAAAAGTTGGAGGAGTATATTTTCCCCCTCTTCTAGAAATAGTTGGTGAATCAGCTCTTCTTTTTGATGGCAATCATAGAATGTCTCTTTGTGGGACAGGATCTGCCTCAGAAATATTACTTATAAAAAAATCATCTGTTAATCCCCCTTATAGTGGAATTCCTTGGCACAGAAATTTTGTTGATAAAAAACCTCCATTATTAGAACGTTATGTTGATTTTAATCCAACATTATTAAAAGATTTTGATTATGTTGGAATTGATGGTTAATTTAAAATTAATTCATTAAATTTAAATATACTTAAATCTTAAATAA
>CAYFIZ010000018.1:0-3415 GCA_964343325.1 Candidatus Woesearchaeota archaeon | reverse complement strand
ATGGCAGAAAAAGAGGTTGGAAAAATTTCAAGTTATTTTAAGAATGCAAATGTAGCTGCAATAGAGCTTTCAGGAAAACTTAAGGTTGGAGATAAAATTAATATAAAAGGTCATACAACTGATTTTGAACAAAAAGTTGAAAGTATACAGATAGAAATGAAAGATATAAAGACAGCAAAAAAAGGTGACCACATTGGAATAAAAGTTTCTGAGCGTGTGAGAGTAAATGACAAAGTTTTTTTAGTTGAATAAATTTTTCTAAGATATGATAATAAAAATTCAAGATATAAAGAAATCAATAATTCCTGAACTTTCTAAAAAAATATTTATATATCCAACAGATACTATTTATGGAATTGGATGTAATGCAGAAAATATAAAAAACGTAGAAAAAATTAGAAAAATTAAAAGAAGGGATAGAAAACCATTATCTATAATTGCCCCAAGTATTTCATATATTTTAAAGAATTTTGAAGTTAATGAAAAAATAGAAAAATTTCTTCCAGGACCTTATACTTTAATTTTAAAAAAGAAGAAAAAAGAATTTCTTAAACATATTTCCGATACAGAATATATTGGAGTAAGGATTCCAAATCATGTATTTACAAAATTTATTCAGAAGACTCAAAAACCGATTATCACAACTTCTGTAAATTTTTCAGGAGAAAAACCTGCAAATTCTATTAAAGAAATTAACAAAGATATTTTAAAAAAAGTTGATTTTGTTATTGATGCAGGAGTTCTTTCAGGACATCCTTCAAAAATAATTAGAAATGGGAAAATAATTGAGAGATAATTTTTTAAATAAAGTAAATTTTTTTAATATTAATCAACCTTAAGTTATTACAATATGCGATTTCCTTGGAGGCGATTTGGAATCGCTTTTTTATGCCCTCTCGTGCCCTTCAAGGTATTAGAGTATCAGTGTCAAAAGGGAATGTTTTGATTCGTTCAACTTCATCAAGGTGCTGAAAGAAGTTGGCTTCAGTGTAGAAGGAAGGTTGAATGTCAAGGAAACGCCGTTTCCTTACAGCCCCGATAGTTCAGTGGCCAAGAATGCCGCCCTCTCAAAGTTCATAATTTAGAAATCTTTTTTTTAGATGAGAACTAAAAAGAGAGGTGATTAAATCTCGATGAGAGAATACAATCTTGCATCTCAATGCAACCACTCTTTGGGAAGCTAATTGCTTCACATCACTGATAAAATCAGTGTTGGAGATAGGCGGTGACCCGAGTTCAAATCTCGGTCGGGGCGTTTTCTTCCAAAAACTATAAAATCAAATAATTCTTAAAGAATTTATGAAAAACAAATTTGGAAAATCAAAAAAAGCAAAAGGAAAAAGTCCAAGCACACATAAACACAAAAATTATGTTTCCCCCATAATTGATAAAGTAATTGAAAATTCAGATATTATTCTCGAAGTCTTAGATTCAAGATTTATAGAAAAAACAAGAAATCCTAAAATAGAAAAAAAAGTAAAAAATGTAAATAAAATTCTTATTTATGTTTTTAATAAATCTGATTTAGTAAACAAAAATAACTTAGAATTAGAAGTACAAAAATTAAAACCAAATGTATTTTTCTCATCTAAAGAAAAAAAAGGCTATCTAAATCTAAAAAAATTAATAAAAATACAATCTAAAAGATTAAAAAAAGAATCCATTAACATAGGAATTGTAGGCTACCCAAATACTGGAAAAAGTTCTTTGATTAATTTTATTTCGAAAAAATCAGCTGTAAAAACATCTTCAGAAGCAGGATATACAAAAGGAATACAAAAAATAAAACTTTCAAAAGGATTATATTTAATAGATACTCCTGGAATAATTCCTACTTTAGAAAAATCATCAACAAAAATAAGGGATTTAGTAAAACAACCTCAAATTGGAGCTGTTACTTGGGACAAAACAAAAAACCCAGATTTAGTCATACACAAACTAATGAAAGAATATCCTAATGTCTTAGAAAAATACTATAAAATCAATGCAAAAGCAGATTCAGAGTTTTTAATTGAAAGTCTTGGGAAAAAATTAAATTATATTAAAAAAGGAAAACTTATTGATGATATTAGAACAGCTAAAAAAATATTAAAAGATTGGCAAGAAGGAAAAATAAAAATTATTTAATTTTCTCCCTACAAATACCCCTATGATTTATAGTATCAAAACCTGAACAACAAATCTAAAATAATCCTCTTTCAGTAACTCAATGTTCGATAGGGGAGTTAATTATTTTTTGATATCTTAATAAAATATATTTTCAAGAAAACATAAAATTTATAAACTATAGCACCCATAGCAACTATAGATAAAATGGAAATATCAACAATTCAATTAAGCAAAGAAACAAAAAACAAAATTTCATCTTTTGGAGTAAAAGGGGAAAGCTACGATGATATTCTAAAAAAGATTTATTCTATGGCTGTTAAAGAACAACTTAGAGAATTCTTAATGTCTGATGAAGGCTTTATCTCAATTGAAGAAGCAAGAAAAGAACTGGATAAAAAATGGCCAAAGTCGAAATAGTTAAATCTTTGTTTGAGGAAATCCAAAGAAAGTTTAAAGGAGAATCTCACAAGATTATTGATTTATTAGAAACACTAGAAGAAAATCCAAAAAAAGGAAAGCTACTAGGAACAATCGGAGGAATTGTAATCAAAGAATTGAGATACAAATCATTTAGATTTTATTTTATCACTGATGGATTTAAGTTAAAAATTTTTAATCTTGAAGAACTAAGTAATTTATTAATCAAGTTTGTGAGGATGTCTGACAAAAAAAGCCAACAAAAAGTCATAAACGAAATTAAAGATATTTTAAGAAAGGTTGGAAAAGAAGGATTTTAAAATACTGCTAAAATCACTTTTCCCTACAACTTGCCCAATATTCATTTTTTTCTATATTTGCTTTAAAATGACTTTCTCCATTTACTCTAAGTTTCCAATAAATTATTTGACCTTGAACAGTATTAATTCTCCATGCAACTTTTCTTAAAGCTCTTTTCGCAGCTCCTTTTTTTTGAGGCGAAGACTTAGGATTTTCAAGATTTGCTTCACATTCTTTTTTCCATTCTAAAACCTCTTTCATTTCTTCTTGAATTTCCCCATATCTTTCCTTAATCTCATCCTCTGTTAAAGGAACACTCTTAATTCCCGAATAATATTTTGGTGGCATTTTTATCTTAAACTAATTTAATTTAAATATCTTTTTAGAAAATTATAAAATCATAAAACATAATCAAATAGTATGAAAAAACAATGGTTCGTATATATTCTAGAATGTCAAAATAATTCATTTTATACAGGTGTGACAAATGATTTAGATAAAAGAATGAAAGCTCATGCAGAAGGCAAAGGAAGCAAATATGTTTACAAAAATAGCTTCAAGAAATTACTTAGAACTAAACAATGTAAAA
>CAYFIZ010000017.1:0-8164 GCA_964343325.1 Candidatus Woesearchaeota archaeon | reverse complement strand
ATTTAAATTCATCTAACTTAGCAAAGTCAAATGAAGAAGAAGTTCTTGATTTAACTAAAAAAGATAATGGCGAAGAATCTTTTCAAACTCCTGAAGAAAAAAGGAAAAAATTCGCGAAAAGATTAATTGACATTACTGAAAAACTTGAAGACTTGTCAAATCAAATTTATCATTTAGGGCAAAGAATTGAAGTCTTAGAAAAAAAGACTAATGTTAATCATTAAAATTAATAATCAAATAAATAGATTGATAAAGAAAACCACAGGTTGTCAATAAATGTGCGATTTCATCAAGGTATTTTGAAATCGCTTTACCGTGCCGAAAGGGAAAGTGAGCCCAAAAAACAAAGAGGTCTCCTTTGGAAAAAAATAGTAAGTTATTTAACAACTGTGCGATTTCCTTGGAGGAAGTTAGAAATCGCTTAACCGCAACGAGAGGGAAAGTGAAAGAAAACCGTAGGTTGTCTTTATGCGTGATTAGTTTAGTGGTAGAACAGGACGTTGCCAATCGTAGGGGACAAAGTCCCCTAACAAGTCACCCCTATGAAATAAATGACTTCTTAAACACCTTGATAGAAGTCAAAAAAAGTCATATGGAAACTCAAAATTTCCATAAAATTAAAATAAAGCAAAAACGTTCAAACGTGGGTTCGATTCCCACATCGCGCATTTAAGATATGTTTGTTATTCAATTAAGAAACAAGAACATATCTTGCAGGGTATCTGACAAATGTGCGATTTCATCAAGGTGTTTTGAAATCGCTTTTCAGTGCTTAAAAGGAGGGGTTAATGTAAGGGGAACCTTGGTGCCCCTCAGGTTCGATTCCCACATCGCGCATATTAATTTAAGAACTTTAATTCGCAGAAGTTGACGAAATCTTTGATTTCAGTTTTAAAAAATTTTTTAAATTAATTGCCTTTCAAGATGCTTGTCCTATTTTTTTAGTTTATCTTTCATAAAACTTTTAAATTAATCTTCCACTTAATTTATTATGAAAATTGAAAAAGTTCCAAAACATATTGGAATAATTCTTGACGGCAACAGAAGATTTGCTAAAAGATTAATGATGAAGCCTTGGATGGGACATGAATGGGGAGCTAAAAAAATAGAAAAATTAATTGAATGGAATGTTAAATACAAAATAAAAGAATTAACATTGTATGCCTTATCTGTGCAAAATTTCTTTTCAAGACCTCAAAACGAATTAAACTATTTATTTAATTTATTTGAAAAAGAACTTAAAAATTTAATGAATGATAATAAAATTAGTAAACATAAAATAAGAATTAACTTCATAGGTAGATTAAATCTTTTTGATAATAAATTACAAGAATTAATGAAAAAAATAATGGAGAAAACAAAAAAGAATAATAATTTAACAATAAATTTTGCAGTGGCTTATGGTGGCAGAGAAGAGGTTATTGATGCTGTCAAAAAAATTGCTCAGCAGATTAAAAAAGGCGAACTTGATATAAATAAAATAAATGAAGAAAGTTTTAAAGATTTTTTATATTTGAAAGATGCACCTGATTTAATTATCAGAACAGGTGGAGAAAAGAGAACATCAAATTTTTTGAATTATCAAGCAGATTATAGTGAATGGATATTTTTAGATATTATGTGGCCTGAATTTGAAAAAAAAGATTTTGTCAAATGCTTAAATGAATACTCCAGCAGAAAAAGAAGGTTTGGTGAATGAATTCATGTAACTATTTTTCTAAAAGTGATTTATCCTACACCTCTGCCACTTCACCAACAAGACGACCAAAGTCACTGCCAAGAGTGTTCCCGCCAAGAGCATTAGACCCTAACTTAAGCGAGCCGACATACCACATCTTCATTTCTGGAGTGTCTCCATTAATAGGATCTAGAAAAATTCTCATTGCATTAGGATAATAATGGAATCTTTCTTTACCTTCTGCAAAAATATAATCAGCATAATCGTTTAAAAGTGCTTGGTCTCTTGCCAATACTCTCCAAACTGGATGAGCTTTAACATCTTTTCTTGAAAGCAATTCATTTACTTTTCCAAGCTTTCCTTTCTTGAATTCTTCGCCATCTAATGCTTTGTAAACATCTTCTCCTAAAACTAAAGCCCCACCATTTCTTGGAGTTTCAGAAGTCATTTCTCTTAAATATTGTGAATCAAGAATAATTTTTATCCTGCCATCAGGATGATAAATAATTCCATCTCCTGTATCAAAATAATCATCCATCCAAGAACTCTTTACACTTTTATCATAATTTCTAACATCAAGTCTTCTTTTCATTAATCCAGCAACAGACATAGGAACTCTGCCCTCATTTATTAGTATCGGCATCTGCACTGTATTCTTACCATTATATACCTCAAATCTCGCTTCTTCATGAGGTAGATTATAATATTTTTTCATGTGTTTTCAATAAATTAATACTTTATAAACTTTTCCATCATGTTACTTTTTAAAAGTAAAAACAATTAGGATTAATACCCTTGCATTCCAGGAGGCATTCCCCCCATTCCAGGCATTCCTGCTCCACCACCTGAATTTCCCCCAGAAGAAGCAATTACATCATCAATTCTTAAAATCATTATAGCTACATCTGTTGCAGAATTTATTGCTTGAGTTTTTATTTTTAAGGGTTCAATAATTTTTGCTTCAAGAACATTTTCAATTTTATTGTTGAATAAATTCAAGCCAGTATTTCTTTCTCCTGAATCATGCCTTGATTTTAATTCTGTTAAAACATCAATTGGATCTACTCCTGCATTTTCAGCCAAAGTTGTTGGAATAAACTCAAGAGCAGAAGCAAACTCATCTACTGCAAGCTGTTCTCTTCCTGACAATGACTGCCCAAATTCCCTAAGTTTTCTGGAAAGCTCGATTTCAACAGCACCTCCTCCAGGAACAACTAGGCCAGATTTTAAAGAACAAACAACATCTCCCAAGCCATCTTTCAATGCTCTTTCAATTTCATCAATAACATGCCCTGTTCCTCCATGAATTAAAATTGTCAAGGCTTTTGGATTACTACAACCTTTAACATAAGTTAAAGTATCTTCCCCATGCTTAACTTCCTCTACAACTTGGGCATTTCCTAATTCATTTAAAGTTAACTCACTTAAATTACTTACAATTCTTCCTCCTGTTGCTTTTGAAAGTTTTTCCATGTCACTTCTTGAAACTCTACGGCAAGCATAAATTTTCTCTTTTGAAAGAAGATATTGTGCAAAATCATCAATTCCTTTTTGGCAGAAAATAATATTTGCTCCTGAAAATTTTATCTTTTCAATCATTTCTCTTATTTCTTTTTCTTCCTGAGAAAGAAAACTTTGTAATTGTTCTGGAGAAGAAATTGAAATTTTTGTATCAATTTCAGGATTTTTTAATTCTAAAGGAGAATCAATCAAGGCAATTTTTGCATTATCAATCTTAGAAGGCATATCATGAGAAATCTTTTCTTTATCTAAAACAATCCCTGAAATTAATTCTGTGTCTTCAATGCCCTTTCCTTTTGATTTCTCAATCTTAATATCATTTAAATCAATTTTTCCATTGTTTTGAACTTGTTTTACAGCCCTAACAATTATTTCTGAAAATTTCTCTTTTGAATCTTCTGCACCTTTTCCAGTCATTGCAGTCATTGCAACTTGTCTTAAAATATCTTCATCATTAGGAGTTATTCTCAATGCAATTTCATTTAAAATTTCCTGAGATTTTTCAGAAGCAATTCTATAACCTTTTGTTATAACAGTTGGATGGATTTTTTTGTCAAGAAGTTTTTCAGCATTTTCCAATAATTTTCCTGCAATCATAACAGCAGTAGTTGTTCCATCCCCAACTTCTGTTTCCTGAGTTTTCGCAATTTCAACCATCATTTTTGCAGCAGGATGTTCTATTTGCATTTCATCCAAAATAGTAACTCCGTCATTTGTAACAATAAGATCATTTGTTGGAGAAACAAGCATTTTATCCATTCCTTTAGGACCTAAAGTTGTCTTAACAATATCTGAAACCATTCGCGCAGCTGTTATATTATTTCTCTGAGCATCTTTCCCCATGATTCTTTGAACATCTTCAGGAGTTAATACAAATGGTTTTTCAGACATCTTATTACTCCAATGTTTTGTTTTTTAAATATTGTTGTAGTGGATTAAGAAAATTTATAAGAGGTAATTTCTTAGTGAGGATATGAAGAATATATTTGTTTCAGACATTATGACACAAGAAGTGATTACTATTAAGCCCAGCACAAATTTATTTGAATGTGCCAAAATAATGGTAAGAAAGAAAACAAGGTCTATTCCTATTGTTGACAATAAAAAACTTATTGGTTTTATTTCTGAAAAAGATGTTTTATGGGCATTGGTAAAAAAAACAAAAGAAGATTTATCAGAGATTAAAGTAACCGATGTTTCTTCAAAAAAAGTAATAACAATAAAACCAAATGCAACAATTGAGGAAGCAATAGCAAAAATAAGAAAAACAAAATTTAATAAAATTCCTGTTGTTCAAAAAAATGAATTAGTTGGCATTATAACAACAAAAGATATACTTAATTTTCATCCTGAAATTTATCCTGAACTAGAAGAATTTGCACAAATAAAAGAAAGAGAAGAAAAACTTAAGAAAATAAAGATAAAAAAAGGGGAAATTATTAACGAAGGATTTTGCGAAAAATGCGGTGAAAAAACCATTTTAAAAAAAGTGAATGAAAGAATGGTTTGTGGCTCATGTATTAATTCAATGTAATTTCCCAAAGAATATTTAAATGAATTTTTGTTAAATAAAATATGTCAGAAAAAGATACATTAATTTCAAATAAAATAAAATATGGGGGAATTTTTCCATTTTCAGATTTTTATAATTTTTGTTATAAATGGCTTACAGAAGAAACAGATTTAGACATCTCTGAAGATAAATATGAAGAAAAATTAGAAGGAGATTCAAAAAATATAATTATTGAATGGGTGGGTACAAAAGAACTCACAGACTATTTTAAATTTGAAATGAAAGTTAAATTTAGAATATTAGGATTAACAAAAGTTGAAATAAGCCAAAATGGGGGGAAAATCCAAACAAATAAAGGGGGTGTTGAAGTAAATGTTAATGGAATTATTATCAAAGATTATAAAGGAAAATTTGAAACAACTGCTTCTTTAAAATTCTTAAGAAGTATTTATGAAAAATGGGTTATACCTTCAAGAATAGAGGAATTCGAAGGAAAAATTATTGGAGATGTCGATGAATTTTTATCACAAGCAAAAGCTTATTTAGACTTAGAAGGTAAAAGATAATTTACCAAGTTCAATATAACAAAATCTTTAAATAGAATTTTCTCTTAATTTTATCATGAGAAAAATATTTTTATTCATAGCTGTCTTGCTTTTATTACCATTCGTTTCAGCAATAAATTTGAATATAGAAAAACAAGATTCAAATGAAATAATAATTCAGGGGATAAATCAACCTGCAATTTCTAATCTTAAAATAACAAATCTTGGAGCATCAGATAATTTGCAGTTTTATAATCTATTAGGATTTAGTATGGCTCCAAAAGGCACTGTTTATTTTGGTCAAGGAGAGGCAAAAATAATAGAATTAATGATATACCCAAAAGAAAATTTTAATTATAGAGGGCCTTATTCTTTTAAATATTTTATAATGGGAAAAGATAATTCAAAGATTTCGCAAGAATTAACAATAAAAATAATTGATTTAAAAGATGCTCTTGAAATTGGTTCTGGGGAAATTAATCTAGAATCTAACTCATTAGAAATTTACATACATAATAAAGAAAATTTTAATTTTGAAGAAATTAATATAAAATTTAATTCTGTTTTTTTTGAGTTTGAAGAAACTTTTCTCCTTGAACCAAATGAAAGAAAAAATTTTAAAGTTGAATTGAATAAAGAAGAATTCAAAAAATTAATGGCTGGATTTTACACTTTAAATGCTGAAGTAAATGTTGAAAATAAAAAAGTTGATTTAGAAGGGGTTATTAAATTTACTGAAAAAGATATTTTAACAACTACAAAAAAAGATTATGGATTATTAATTAATACACAAATAATTAAGAAAAAAAATGAAGGAAATGTTTTAGCATCTTCAGAAATAGTAATAAAAAAGAATATTTTCTCAAGATTATTTACAACTTTAAGTCCTGAACCAGATATTGTTGAAAGATATAATTCTAATGTTTATTATACTTGGATTAGAGAAATAAAACCTGGAGAAAGTATGGAAATTATTGTTAAAACTAATTGGTTGTTTCCATTTCTAATTATCTTATTTATTATTGCAATAGTTGTTTTAGCAAAACAATATTCAAGAACAGATTTAATTTTAAGAAAAAAAATTTCTTTTGTAAAAGCTAAAGGAGGGGAATTTGCATTAAAAGTTTCTATTTTTGTGAATGCGAAAAAACATATTGAAAAAGTTAGTGTTATAGATAAATTACCTTCTTTAGTAAAAATCTATAAAAAGTTTGGTGGAGAAGAACCAAAAAGAATAAATGAAAAGAACAAAAGAATTGAATGGGAATTTAATGAATTAGAAGAAGGTGAAACAAGAATTCTTTCTTATATAATTTATTCAAAGATAGGAATTATCGGAAAATTTGCACTCCCAAAAGCAACAGCTATTTATGAAAAAGATGGAAAAATTCATGAATCAGAATCAAATAAAGCTTTTTTTGTTGCGGAACAGAGAGGAAAAAAAGTTGATGAATAATAGATCTTAAAGATCTTCAAGACCACTTATTCTTTTTTCTAATTCATCAGTATTATATCTTCTTTCTAATATACCTCCTAAATTATCAATTTCAACTCCATGTTCATTTAATATCTCTCTAACTTGATTAGCATAATCTAAAATATTCGTCAAGGTTTCTTCATTAGTTTCTCCTTTAAATTCGGTGGATAATTTATCGCACTTTAATAATAAATCTTCTAATAAAGTAGTATTTTGTTCTGATGAAATTACTGTTCTAAGAACTCTTCCTAAATTTCTATAACCTTTAATTAAATCTTCAGCCCATTCAATAATTGTATAGGGTCCTGGGCGAGATTCTGCAAAAGCTTGAAAAGCTAAATTCAACACATCAAAACATTCTTGAGGATCTTCAGATTCACGTATCACTTTAATAGCATTTTCATATACTTGTCTAACCCCACATTCTAATTCAAGAGCATTTTCAGGATATTTCAATTTTAAATCCATAATCTTCTTCTTTTTATTATATTTATAAAAATTATGGTATTGAAAAAATATAATAAATAACCTGATAAGAATTTATATTGGATATGGATTATTTGAAGGACTCCAATTAAAATATCCTTCTTCGTCTGGATTTAAATGGCTCCAGCAGTTTTGATATATAAGACATAATGTTCCTCTACATGATTCGGTATCAGAAGACTTAATACATACTGTTAATACTTCACCCTCCAATAAACCAAATCTTGCTTGTTCTTGGCGTTCTTCCATTTATTAATATTTAGAAATTTATTTTTAAATATTTGTATGTTAAACACTTAGTTAGATTTTTATAGGAAATTTTATTTAGTTATTAATGAAAGAAAAACTTAAATTCCATATGTCAAAGAGTAACTTGCTTGGATTAGTTTTTTTCTTAATTTTTTGTGCAATTTTGTTTATCATTATTAATTATTCCAGAATAACTGAACCCCTATTAAGTGTTCTTACATTTCCACTACTTATTGTATTGCTATTTTTTATAGGAGGATTTATTTTAGGAATAGTTGGATCTAAAGTATTTCTTGATCCTGAAAAAAGAAAACTTACAATTTTAAGTTACTCATACTTATTGTTAATTCCACTTTCAGCATTATTAAGTATGATGAGTTTTACAGTTGAAGAAGATATTTTTATTTTATTTATCTCTTGGATAATTCTTACGTTAATTTCTTTAATTTTCTTTTTTAAATTAAATTTAATAGATTCTGAAGAATCATATTCTCAAATATTAAGAAACTCATTTTCATTTATAATAGTCTATATTTTTGTTCATTTTAATTTTGTGGGAATTACAAGAGCTATCGAGGCTATTGGTAGAGAGAGTTACTATGCAAGCGGTTTAGGATTCTTTGTAATACAGCTTCTTTTTATTACTCCTGGTTTAATTCTTTTTAGTGTTGTTGTATTAATTATTAGATTTATAA
>CAYFIZ010000016.1:0-9133 GCA_964343325.1 Candidatus Woesearchaeota archaeon | reverse complement strand
TTGAAAACCCTAAATCCTTATATACTAAAAATAAATAAAAATGTTTATGGAATTAGTCGGTAAAATTTATGAAATATGGGAATCGGATGCTCCTAAAACAGAACGTCATTTCAAATTACAAGGATTCAGGGATGCACTTAAAGAAGAAGGTTTTAGGTGGTCTGAAAGTTCTGGACTTTTGGATATTCATGATGGTGGGGACATTATGTCAGACGATAAGTATAAAGTTGGAGAGTTAAGAGACAATAAAATTTTTGTTTATGGTTCCAAAAGACTAGATCATTTCTTAGAAAATTATGATAATGTTTAACAACTTTTAATCGAACTTTTTTATTCTTAAAGTTTAAAAATGTCTTTTGCTTTATTTGAAGATGAAAAGAGGTAAGGATTTTAATGTTACTCCATGGGAAGTTTCTGGAAAAGTTGATTATGAAAAACTTGTTAGAAAGTTTGGGGTAAAACATATACCAAAACTTCCAGAGATTTTTAATAAGAATATTTTATTTAGGAGAAAAATAGTTTTTGCTCATAGGGATTTCGAAAAAATTCTTGAAGCAATGAAAAACAAGAAAAAATTTGTTATGATGACCGGGCTCATGCCTTCTGGAAAGTTTCATTTTGGACATATGCTTGTTGCTCAGCAAATAATTTTTTATCAAAGTCTTGGAGCTAAATTATATGTTGCTGTTGCAGATTTAGAAGCATATAATTCAAGGAAAAAAAACTTGGAAGAATTAAAAAAAATTGCGGTTGAAGAATATTTATTAAATTATATTGCGCTTGGACTTAAACCAAAAAATATAGATTTTTATTTTCAGAGTGATAGACATAAAGATTCTAAAAAATCAAATGCATATTATAGATTAGCTTCTAATTTTTCAAGATATGCAAGTTTTAATGAATTTAAGGCAATTTATGGTAAGATTTCTCCAGGAAAAATAAATGCTTCACTTTTGCAGTCTGCAGATATGCTTCATCCTCAACTTCCAGAATTTGAAGGAACTATTCCTGTTTTAATTCCTGTTGGAATAGATCAAGATCCACATTTAAGAATTGCAAGAGATATTGCAAAGAGGTTCAAAGATTACAAATTTACTCAATTAAGTTCAACTTATCACAAATTTTTCCCAAGTTTAAAGGGAGAAGGTAAGATGTCAAGCAGTGATGAGTCATCATTTATTTCTTTAACAGATTCTCCAAAAGAAGTTGAAAAGAAAATTAAAAAATATGCTTTTTCAGGAGGAAAAGATACTTTAGAAGAACATAGAAAAAAAGGAGGAAACCCAGATATTGATGTTTCATTCCAATATTTGAAATTTTTATTTGAACCAAATGATAAAAAACTCCAAAAAATTTATGATGATTATAAATCTGGAAAACTTTTAAGTTCTGAATTGAAAGAAATTTTAATTGAAAAAATAAATTCTTTCTTGAAAGAACATCAAAAGAAAAGAATTCTTGCAAAAAAACAAATTGATAAGTTTTTATTTAAGTAAACATTAGAGAATATAAATCTTAATAAAAGAATAATTTTTATTTTGTTTATGGTATTTCCAAATAAACCTTTTTATGTTGTTGCTCAAGGATTTGGTTTAGAAAGAGAAGGATCTGGAATAGGTTTAAATCCTAATTTTGCAAAAAGATTTTATGATAGAAAAATAACTCAAGAAAACGTTGATGATCTAAATTGTATGGGAAAAAGGATAGTAAGAAAGATTCTTGATTTAGAAGAAAAATCATCTATTGATGAGCCTTATTTTTTTCTTAGAGATAACGAAGAAAATTTAACACTTCTTCTTCAATGGTGCAGTGTAAGTGGGAAGGGGCGTGATTTAGTTATTGATGGGGAAAAATTAAATAGAATAAGAACTTGGGATGAATTTACTATGAATTCTTTAATTGAATATAGATATCATAATGTTAATACTTTTGTTCAAGCGACTGCATTATTCACAATTTGGAATGAATGGGCAACAATAGCTTATGAAATAATAAAAGAAGATTAATTTATTTTAAAATAACTCTTAAAAGATATAAATCTTAATAAAAATACATTTTTCTTTTATTCTATGATTTCTTTAGATAAAAGTTTTTATTTTTCTGGTATTAGTGAAGATACTTCTTTTATTGGATTAAATATTGATATTGCTAGAAAAGCTATTAGTATAGATATACTTGAAAAAAGATATAAAGATTTTCAAGAAACTAGTGTTAGAAAAATAAAAGAAGCTGGATTAATTAAAGATACAAGGAATATATTTTCACCATATAAATTTCATCAATATAGGGGTAGAGTAACTCTTTTATTAGATTCTGTTAAGATTCCTGGAAATTCATGTGGTTTAACTGCCAAATCTAGAAAAATTAAAGATTTAGAAGAAGGATATTGTTTTGAAAATTTTTTAAGATATTATTATTGTAATATTGATAATGATTCTCAAGCAGATACATTAATTTTATTATGGATAAATTGGGTTGATACTCTTAAAGTAATTTTAAATATGGAAGATTAATTTTATAAAATCATTTTTCATATATTAAATATGAAAGTTTTATTTTTACATGTTGATTATATTAAGTTTAAGCCATTAAAGAAAGCACTGAAAAAAATTGATGATCTTTCTGAAAAAGAAAAAAAAGGCGATGAAGTAAAAGATGCCTTGGCTGTTTTAACTGCTGTTGAGAAATCAGATTCAAATGTTAATGAAATTGTTAAAGAATTTGTTAAAAATATTAAAGAAATAGCAGAGAGTATTAAAACAAAAAAAATAGTTCTTTATCCTTATGCGCATCTTTCATCTAATCTTGCAAGTCCTGAAATCGCAATAAAAGTTTTGGAAAAAACAGAGAAAGAATTGAAAAAATCATTCAAAATTGTAAAAGCACCTTTTGGTTATTACAAGGAATTTGAATTAAAAGTCAAGGGTCATCCTCTTGCAGAATTAAGTAGGGAAATAAATGTTGATGGTGAAAGAGATAAAGATAGTTATGATTCAAAACAATTATTGAGAGAAATCTCAAAAACAAAACTTGATACTTCTAAATTAAAAGATAATGATCACAGGATTATTGGAAAGCAAATGGATTTGTATAGTTTTAGCGAGGTTGCGCCTGGAATGGTTTTTTGGCATAATAATGGTTTGATAATAAGAAATAAATTAATTGATTTTTGGAGGGAAATTCATAAAAAATCAGGATATCAAGAAATTTCAACACCTCAAATTTTAGATAAAAAATTATGGCAGATTTCAGGTCATTGGGAAAAATACAAAGAAAATATTTTTTTGACAGAATATGAAAAAAGACAATTTGCTGTAAAGCCAATGAATTGTCCAGGAGGAATATTAGTTTATAAAAATAAACCAAAAAGTTACAAGGATTTGCCATTAAGAGTTGGGGAACTTGGGGTTGTTCATAGACAAGAACTTTCAGGAGTTTTAGGAGGTTTATTTAGAGTTATACAATTTACACAAGATGATGCCCATATATTTTGCACTGAAAAACAAGTTGAAGATGAAATAAATAAAATAATTGATATAATTAATTTTACATATAAAAAACTTGGTTTAAGTTTTGACCATGTTGAACTTTCTACAAGACCTAAAAAAAGAATTGGTAGTGATAAAATTTGGGATAAAGCTGAAAAAGCACTTGAAAATATTTTAAAGAAGAAAAAAATTAAATATAAAATTAATAAGGGAGATGGAGTTTTTTATGGACCAAAAATCGATTTTCATATTAAAGATTCTTTAGGAAGGACTTGGCAGGTTTCAACTGTCCAGCTTGATTTTTTAATGCCTGAAAGATTTAATCTTGAATATATTGATAAGGATAATAAAAGGAAAAGACCAATAATGTTACATAGAGTTGTTTATGGAAGTTTAGAGAGGTTTATGGGAATTTTAATTGAACATTATAAAGGCAGATTACCAACATGGCTTGCTCCAGTTCAAATTAAAGTTTTAAGTTTTACAGAAAGAAATATTAAATATTGCGAGGAAGTAATAAATAAACTTAGTAAAGAAATTCCAGGATTAAGAATTGATTCTGATTTTAGAAATATTACAATACAAGGAAAAGTTAAAGATGCTGAATTAATGAGGATTCCCTATATAATTGTTTTAGGTGATAAAGAAGAAAAAGAAAATTCTTTAGCAGTTAGAATAGGCTCTGAAGTAAGACTTCAGGCCACAAACGCCGAAGCGTCGTCGTTTGGAAGGAAAAAGAAAATTGAATCTATTGATATTGAAAGTTTTGCTAAGAATTTGAAAAAAGAGATTGAAGAGAGAAATTAGCGAATGTCTTTTACAATATCCATCAAACTTCTAACTTTATTTCTATCAACAGGAAGTTCAGTATTTCCATCAGGTTTAAAGCAACTTCCTATTATTGCTCCATCTGTATAATGTAATTGTCTAACTATATTATCTAAAGTAACCCCTGCTCCGACAACTAATGGAAAACATCCAAGAGCTGTTCTATAATCTATTAATTTTTCAATAGGTGTTTCAACCCCTGTCCCACTTCCTGTTGTAACAATTGCATCACATCTTTCTTGAGCTTTTTGTAAATCAACTTCTAAAGGATTTCCAGTGGGTTGTTTGTATTTGAAACCAACACCTCCAAGAATAACAATATCTGGATATTCTTCTCTTAATTTATTATATCTTTCCAAATCAAGGTCAGGAGTTTGGACACTATCAAATTGCACAAATTCTGCTCCAAAATGATTTGCTAAAGAAAGACTAGCATAAGGATTTATTAAAGTGTTAATTCCTATTTTAAGATTTGGAAATTTACCTTGGCTTTCTTTTAGAATTCTATGAACATCATCTAGTTCTCCATGATAATCTTCTATAATTGCGCCATTAACTCCTTCTTCTTCATAAATTGCTAATTCTTCCAAAGCTCTTCTCAATATATCTTTAGAATCTTCTCCTGCAAGATGAATCATTCCTATGATTGGTTTTTCCACATTAAATAATTCCTCAAATCTTCCCATCATAATTAATAAATATTAGGATTTATAATAATTTATATTCAATATGATATTTTACAGAATGGAAAAGAATAAAAATATATTTATTTTGTTTAAAAAATGAACATAAAATTTTACTTTGAAAAACTATTTTCTTCTGAGGAATTTAAAAATTTTATGAAGGAAAATCCAGATGCTTATTTTTGCTCAGGTTTTTTTGTTGTTAATCAAAATGATAAAGAAAAAAACGATAATAAAATTCATTTTGATTATTTTTTGCCAAAGCAAAAAAAATTGTTTAGCTTTCAACTTGAAGAAGGAATTAGAATTATACCTTTAGAAAAAATTGATGAAAAAATTCCTGAAAAGCTTTCAGAAGAATATGAATTTGAATTTGAAGATATTGAAAAAATCATTGAGGAAAGAATGAAAAAAGAAAATTTAAATAATAAAATCCAGAAATTAATGTTGTCTTTGCAAAAAATTGATGGGAAAAATTATGTTATAGCAACTGTTTTTATTTCAATGTTAGGGATGTTAAAAGTTAATATATCTCTTCCTGATAAAGAAATAACAGAATTTGAGAAAAAATCTTTTCTTGATATAGTGAAAATTAAGAAGAATGATTAAGTTATGATTTTTTTACAATAGCAATAAGATTCTTTTTTGAATAAAAACCATTTGAATTATTTTTATCCATAACTTTTATTATTTTAAACCCAACTTTTTTTAATAAATCTATAAATTCCTGTTTATCATATAAATAATAATATCTCATGTATTCTTTTTTTTCATGTTTCCAAGGAATAAATGATTCGTTTTCAGAATCTTTAAATCTCTCTTGATTATAATCCCAGACACTAATAAGTGCTTCTGAATTTGGCTTTAAAACTCTTAATAATTCTTTTAATGTTTTTTCTCTTTTTTCTTTAGTTTCAATGCAATGCAAAACAGCAATAAAAATTGCAGAATCAAAAAAATTATTTTTAAAAGGTAAAGAATCAGCAGATGCTTTTATAAATTCTGCTTTAATTTTATTTTTTTTAGAATATTCCTTTACATATTTAATCATTTTTTCAGAAAAATCCACAGCATAAATTGTTCCTTGGATTTTTGCAAGATTTCTTCCTGTTCCACAACCTAAATCCAAAATATTACCTTTTTTTGTTTTAAGAAATTCTTGAACTTCTTCAAGAGGTTTTACTCTAAAACTTTTCCATGGTTTTGCAATATTATCCCAGATTTTTTGTTGTTTCATTATATTAAAAAAAGAAAGTAATTTAAAAGTTTTACACATATTTTGAATATGGAAAATAAAAAAGTAAAAAAACCTGTTCGGACAATTTCGGGAGTTACACCTTTGACAGTTGTTTTAAAGCCGAAAAAATGTAATCATGGAACTTGTATTTATTGTCCTGGTGGTGATAAGGTTCCTCAAAGTTACACAAATAAAAGTCCTGCGATTATGAGAGCTTTAGCTCTAAATTTTGATCCTTCTGAACAAGTCGAAAATCGTTTAAGAGTTTTGAAAAAAATGAATCATCCTGTAGATAAAATTGAATTAATTATTTTAGGAGGAACTTTTTTGCAATATCCAATTGATTATCAGTATGAATTTATAAAAAAATGTTTTGATGTGTTGAATGGAAAAAATTCAAAAAATTTAGATGAAGCAAAAAAATTAAATGAAACTTCAAAACATAGATGTGTTGCAATGTGTATTGAAAATCGTCCTGATAATTGTTCTAAAAAGGAGATTGAAAGAATGCTTGAGTTTGGAGTAACAAGAGTTGAAATAGGGGTTCAGATAATTGATGATAAAATTTACGAAAAAACAAATCGGGGACATACTATAAAAGATGTTGTTGAAGCAACTGAAAGATTAAAAAACGCAGGATTTAAAGTTGGTTACCATATAATGCCTGGGCTTCCTTATAGTAATCCTGAAAAAGATTTAAAACTTTTTAAGAAAATTTTCAATGATGAAAAATTTTGTCCAGATCAATTAAAAATTTATCCTTGCCAGATTGTTGAAAATTCTTCTTTAGCAAAAATTTACAAGAAAATAAAATTTAAATCTTATTCTGAAGAACAAACTAAAAAGATTGTTAAAAAAATGATTTCTTTGGTTCCAGAGTATTGCAGAGTTATGAGAATTATGAGAGAAATTCCTAAAGATAAAATTGAAAATCCTGTCAAGCTTGATTTAAGAAAAGATATAGAGGAAAAGCTGAGATCTTCTGGAATTAAAATTAATGAAATTAGAATGAGGGAAATTGGATTTAATAAAGATGATTTAAATTTAGATTTAAAATTAAAAATTAGAGAATATAATGCAAGTAATGGAAAGGAATTTTTTTTGCAGTTTGTTAATAAAGACAATATTTTGTTTGGATTATTAAGGTTAAGAATTGTGAAAGATAAATCAATTATTAGGGAATTACATGTTTATGGACAAGCATTAAGTCTTGGAGAAAAAATTAAAGAGGCTTCGCAACATAAAGGAATTGGAAAATTATTAATGAAAAAAGCAGAAGAGATTACAAAAGAGAATAAGATTAAAAAATTATTAGTTATTTCAGGGGTTGGTGTTAGAGAGTATTATAAAAAACTTGGATATAAGTTAGAAAAAAATTATATGGTTAAGGGGATTTGATTATCTATTTTCTAATATTTCATAAAACAATTTTTCATATTCATTTGCTACTCTTTCACTATTAAATTTTTTTACAGCTGTTCTTCTACAATCTTCTCTATTTATTCCATCTAAAGATGAAATTTGTTTTACTGCTTCATTTTTGGTTTCAAATAAAAATCCATTAAATGAATCAAAAACAATTTCAGGCATAGAACCTTTTCTATAAGCTATAACAGGTGTTCCACAACTTAGTGCTTCAATAGGGGCTCTTCCAAAAGGTTCATTCCAAGTTTTATCTTCATATCCTGAGGGAAATAAAAAACCTCTTGAATGTCTTAATAATTCCTTTTTTTGTTCTTCATCTGCATTTCCAAAATAAATTATATTTTCTCCATCTACATGAGCCATTATCTCTTCTTCAAAATATGTTCCTCTTTCATCACTTTCCCTAATTTGAGGGGCTCCTGCAATAATCAAAGGTATATCTGCTTTTCTTGCTAATTCAATACAAGTTTTTTGTCCTTTATTTTTCCCAATATTACCAATAGTTATTAAATAATCTGAACCTCTTCTTTTGAGTTTTTTTAATACATCTAATGTTAGAATTTCAGTTGATTGAGAAATAGTATTCTGAGAAAAAGGATAAGTTTCTACATTTATGCCATATGTAATTATTTTTATATTTGGTAAATTTCCATGTTGTTTTTTGTGGTTTCTACAATGAGCAACACTTGTTATGCCTAAATCACGAATTGCATCTATCCTAGATTGATCTCTTAAATTATGCAAACTATAAACTATTTTTTCAGTTCCAAATCTATTTGCCACTTCTCTTAAAAAATCTACATCATCTGATCTTAAATTAATAATATCTACATCTTCACTTCTAATAATTTCCCCTAATCTTTCTAATGATTTTTGATAATGTTCTTTTTCTTGTGCTTTTTTTGTTTTAATTGGAAGATTATTTTCAGGAACCCATAATGATTGTTCTATAAAACTATGTAATGTAACATTTCCAAATTTAGAAACATCACTATCTCCAGGACCAAATAAATGAACATGATGATCTTTTTCATCCATATGAGTTAGAAAATCATAGATTCCTCTTTGTGTTCCCCCATAACCTTTAAAGGGTGGAATTGGAAGTGTTACTATTCCTAATAAAGCTATATTTAATTTTTTTTCTAACATTTTATTAAAATTTAATGATTTTAGATTAAATTAAACCTTTTATAAATACTTCGTCTATTTTATGTAACTAAATAGAAGATAATTTACGCCCCCACCGGGATTCGAACCCGGGTCACGGCCGTGAAAGGGCCGCATTCTTGGCCTCTGAACTATAGGGGCGCGAGGACACCAAGGTTTCCTTCGCTTAACCTTCCTTTAAATTTGACTCATGGTTGATTAACAACCTACGGTTTTCTTCTCCAAAGGAGACCCTTTGTATTTAGGGCTCACTTTCCCTCTCGTTGCGGTTAAGCGATTTCTAATCAACTCAGCCATTGAAAAAT
>CAYFIZ010000015.1:7027-10124 GCA_964343325.1 Candidatus Woesearchaeota archaeon | reverse complement strand
ATGGTATTTTTTAATAATAAAATTACTGGCAAGGTTAGTTTCGAATTAGAATCAGTTTATGAAGAAGGACAGGCACTTGACGGAATTTTAAAAATTGCCTTAAAAGAAGGTGAGTTAATTCCTGCATCTTCTAAAATTATGCTTGAAAATGCTGGAGAAATTTATGAATATGAATTAAATAAATATGTTTCAGATGATTTAAGTTCAGGAGAATTTTATGTTGAAGGAGAATCTTTTTCTGGAACTGGTAAAGGTTATGGGGTCAAAGGAGAAAAAACAATTTATCCAACAGTTTATTTTACATTAGATATTCTTACAAAATCTGACACAATTGATTTTGATTCTTCTAGTGAAAATAGTTCAAATGAAAGTGAAGAAATTTCAGAAGTTAGTGAAGAAGTCTCCGAAGAGATTGTTGAAGGAGAATCTTTGGAAGTTCTTCAAGAAGAAGTTGTTGAAGAAAATAATTTCCCAAAGCAGGCATCTGAAGTGGCTGTAGAATCAGTAAAGAAAATTAAAAAAGAATCTGAACAAAAAACAAGTGAAGAGTCTGAGCCAACAATTACTGGAGATATAGTTTCTGGTTTTTTTAAAGGGGTTTTTAATCTTTTTTTGAGAATAACAGGACAAGTTTCATTAGAACTTGAAAATCAAATTAAAGGAGAAGTTTTAATTGATGAAGAATTTATTTATGAATTGAAAGAAGGACAAACAGCAGAAATTTTATCAGGAAGTGTTAAAACTAATTCAAAAGAACTTTCTAACAATGAAATTGATTTAAATGTCAAAGGAAATAAAGTTATTGTAACAACAACTTATTCAGAAACAGAACAAGGTTTTGGAGGAAATTACCTTGGTAATAATGCAAGGAAAATACTTACCATTGATTTATCTAAACTTAATTTTACAGCAGAACCTGGAGAATTAAAAGTTGATTTGGTTTATGAAGATAAAGAAATAATTTCATTAACAACTTCATTAGTTGAAGGAGAAATTTCTATAGAAAATGAAACAGAAGAAAATGTTACTTTAAATAAAACTGAAGTCAATTTAATAAATATAACTTCTGAGAATATAACTGAAAGCAATGTATCAAGTATTAATATTACAAGTGAATTAACTGAAGAAGAAAGAGAAATACTTATCAATGAATTCGGAGATGTTTCTATTGAAATTACAAAAGCTGAAAAAACTTCACAAGGAATTAATGTAAGATTTGAATTTAAAGATTTCTGGGTTGAACATTATTATAATTCTGAAATTTCTGATGAAAAACTGAGAGAACAAGTTGAAAGAGATAAAACTAATTTTTTAAAAGATTTGGTGAAAAAATTTACAAAACAAGAAACTCAAAAACAAGAAGTTGAAGGTTTAGTTGGAAGTTATGGGATTTGAATTCCAAGAATATCTAAAAACATTTATTACTAAAGATGAAAACATAATATAAACATTTATAAATTATTTCTTTTTTAATTTTTTATGACTGAAAATATTGAACCTACTGTGAATGATGTAAATGAATTGTTAGAAGAAGCTTTTGGAGATACAAAAGGGAATTATATGTATGCAAGTCCTGGATTTGCTTTTGTGGATGGTAAAAGAGGATATGTAACTCACTTCCAAAATCTTGGATTAATTGTTAAAAATGGTTTATTTGGTAAAAAGGAAATTGGTTGTTTTACAGAATTTGATGGTTCTGCTTTAACTCTTTATGGAAGAGGATTTCTCTGGAGAAATAGAATAGGGGCAAGGAAATATGCTGCATCATATGAGAAAAAATTTGAAAAAGAGGTTAGGATTAGAATTAATGGTCAAGATCAATCATTTTGATTATCTAAATCCTGGATTGTAAATCATTTTTTTTATTATAAATTTTGAGCCAATTATATTTGAAATTACTGCTGAAAGAATAAGTTTCCCAAGAACTACCTTGAAAACTCCTTCATGTATAGGTATTTTTGCTGTTTCTGAAAATATTTTTATTATTTGTTCTACTTCTTCTCTATTCAATATAATATCAGTTTTTTTTCTTCCCATCATTCCTGAAACAATAATATTTTTATTAACTCCAATACATTCTATCTCTTTTACAAGCGGATCTTTTATCAAAGGATTTAATTTTTCTAAATCAATCTCAAAATCTGTAGGTGTTGGTTTAAGATATTGAAGTCTTGGAGGGAGCTTTGATTTTGGAACTATTATTGGGGAAAGAGACATTTTTTTTATTGGATGTCTTAGAGGTTTATTACTTATTCCTGCTTCATTTGGTTTATAAATTGATGAACTAAAATCTTTGAGTTCTGATTTAATTTCTTCTTCAGGAGTAATTTTTTTAATTTCTATTAATTCTTTTTTACTTTGACCAAGATTAGGTGAATTAGTTAAAAATCCTAATTTTTGTTTTTTAATATTTCTCTCTCTTTCTTTTGATTCTTTTTCAAGAATATTTTTAAGTTTAAAAACTTCCCCTTCTGCTGAATGTTTGATTAACTCATTTGTAAATTGTAAAAGAATAATTTCTTTTTGCGAATTATTTAATTTAGATTTTTGATTCATTTAAAATAATTTTTGTATTTTTTAAATGAATAAATTAAATGTTATTACTTCTTGTTTCATCTTGAGGTGTTGAAGAAATTGATTTTTGATATTCACTCATTTTAACACTTGGTTTTTGCGGTTTTGGTTGAGGTCTTATAGGATTTATTGGTGGTTGTAATTGTTGTGGAGAGTTAGATTCGTGAAGTAATGTCAATCCTCTTGCAATCACTTTATTTTGTTCAATAAGATTATCTAATTTTTGTTCAAGAAGGTTATCTGATTTTTTAACTATTTCTCTGCTATTTTCATTATCTTTTGAATCATAAGTTTTTTCAGCAAGGGTTTTTGCAGATATTTCAAATAATTCAAGAAGCTTTGAAATTTGTGTTGAGAGATTATCAAATTTTACAGATAAATTTGTCATAACTCTTTGCAAAGAAACAAAATTTTCAACAAGAATTTCTTCAACGGTATTAGTTTTTTTAGCAACTCTTATAGGTATCTTTTTAATATTTTTTTTTACAACCACTTTTTTTGCCATATTTTTTAAAGGATTTTA
>CAYFIZ010000015.1:4791-6927 GCA_964343325.1 Candidatus Woesearchaeota archaeon | reverse complement strand
CCGCAAATACTTGTTTCAACATTATTTCTTTTTGCAACTCTTAAAACATATTCAAGCTGTTTTAAAACTGCAGGATTCATTTCATCGTAAATTTCTTGAACTTGTTCATTTCCTCTGTCAATTGCCAAAGTGAATTGTGTTAAGTCATTTGTTCCAAAAGAAATAAAGTCAATTCCCTCTTCACAAAGTTCTTTTATAATCTGAACAGAAGCAGGAGTTTCAACCATTACCCCTAATTTTGCATCGAGAAAATTTATTTCTTTTAAAATTTCTTTAACTTTTTTAACTTCTTGTACAGAAATTATTTGGGGAAGAAGCAAACCGATTTTCTTTCCATTTTCTGAAATTTTTTTTAATGCTTTCAATTCAGATTTTAAAATTTCAGGATTTTTTAATCCATATCTAATTCCATGCATTCCAAGCATTGGATTTGCTTCTTTTTGTTTAGATGAGCTTTCAAGGTTCCCAAATTCATCACTTCTTATATCAGAAGTTCTAACCCATAAATTATCAAAATATTCTGAAATTTTTTTAACACCTTGAAAAATTAATTCTTCATAATCTTGAATCTTGTTTTGTTCTAAAAAATAATTTGGATGTTTTCCTGATTCTGCAATTATGCCTTCGATTCTTAACAAGCCAACTTCTCTAAGTTCTGTTTTTGAAGCTCTTTTTGCAAAACTCGGTAAATCAACCATGACTTTTACTTTTGTTTTTGTCTTTGCACTTACAGGAAGAATTTCTTTTTCAACATTTTCAGAAACTTTTCCTTTGTAGATTTTTCCTGTAAATCCATTTACAGTAATTATTTCTCCTTCTCTTAATTTTAATGTAGCTTCTTGAGTTCCTACAACAGCTGGAATTCCCATTTCTCTTGAAACAATTGCAGCATGACTTGTTATTCCACCCTCATCTGTTACAATAGCAGAGGCTTTTTGCATTGACACAACCATGTCTGGATTTGTCATTTTTGTTACTAAGACATCTCCTTGAATTATTTTTTGTAAGTCTTCTAAAGATTTTACAATTTTTATTTTTCCAAAAGCAATTCCTGGACTTGCAGATAATCCAGTTAAAACAATTTCTCCTTTAAGCTCTTTTTCTTTTTCTGATTCATCAATAGCTTTTCTAAGAGTTGTTATAGCTCTTGTCTGAACAATATAAATTTCATCATTTTCAATTGCAAATTCAATGTCTTGCGGTTTATTGTAATGCTCTTCAAGCTTCAATGCAATTTCTGAAAGTTCTTTTATTTCAGATTCTTTCAAAACCTGGGAAGAAGAAATTTCTTCTTTGAGTTTTACATCTAATTTTTCATTTCCATTATATGTTACCGCAATTTTTTTATCTGAAAGTTTTTTATCTAGAATTTTTAAATCCTTTGAAATAATATATTTATCAGGAGTAATTTTTCCTGAAACAATTCCTTCACCTAAGCCAAAAACAGCTTCAAGTATTATGTTTTCATTTTGATAAGAAGGGTCTTTTGAAAATATAACTCCTGATTTTTCTGAATTTATCATTTTTTGAACAATAACTGCAAGTTTTGATTCTTCATGCTTAAATCCTTTTTTGTTTCGATAATAAGTTGCTCTTGAAGTAAATAAAGATGCAAAACATTTTTTTATAGATTCTAAGAGTTGTGTTTTTCCTTTTACATTAAGAAATGTTTCTTGTTGTCCTGCAAAACTTGCATCTACTAAATCTTCAGAGGTCGCAGTACTTCTTACTGCAACAAAAATTTCTTCAGAGGATTTTGTAAGAACATCATGAGCGGTTTTATTTTTAGAATCTTCAGTATTAAAATTTTCATAAGCTTCAATAATTTCTTCCTCCATATCTTCAGGAATTTTTGAATTAGTAATTAATTCTCTTACTTCTTTTGTTATTTCATCTAATTGTTTTGTATCTTCATAATCTATTTTTTTAAGAAGTTCACTTATTTTTTCTTTTAATTTATTTTTTTCTATAAAATAATCATAAGCTTGTGCTGTAATAACAAATCCTGGAGGTACTGAGATTTTCAGATTATAAATTTCTGCTAAATTTGCCCCTTTTCCTCCTGCAACTTTTATAGAATTTTTATTTAATTCAGAAAACCATTTAATAAACTCAATAGAATCCTCTTTTTGCATG
>CAYFIZ010000015.1:0-4691 GCA_964343325.1 Candidatus Woesearchaeota archaeon | reverse complement strand
TCGCTTTCTCCAGGAGAAACATATATACTTGAAAGAGGGTGTTCGTTAAGATTAATGGAAAGTTCTTCTTTTAAAAACGGAAGAGTTGATATTAAATCTACTGTTGGTAAAAAAGGAAAGGTTCTTAGATTAAAAGATATGGTAAAAACTCCTTAGAAAACAAACCATATAATTTATAAATACTTTTTATTTTTCCTATCTATGTTATGGTGGATTTGGATAATTGTTGGAGTTGTTGTTTTAATACTTGCAGTTTTTATGTATTATTATAATAGATTTGTTGTTTTAGAAAATAGAATTAATAATTCTTTATCACAAATTAATGTTCAGTTGAAAAGAAGGGCTGATTTGATTCCGAATTTGATTAAGACTGTTAAGGGATTTGCAAAGCATGAAAAAGCTGCAATAAAAGAAGTAACAGAGGCGAGAAAAGCACTTGTAGGTGCTCAAGGTATTGAAGATAAAATTAAGGCAGATAATATGCTTGAATCTGCATTAAAGAGTATTTTCGCAATTGCAGAAGGTTATCCTGATTTAAAGGCAAACACAAATTTCCTTGAATTGCAAAGAGAACTTTCATCAACAGAAGACAGAGTTGCATATTCAAGGCAGTTTTACAACGACAGCATTTTAGCTTATAATAATTTAGTTCAGACAATGCCTGGAGCATTTTTTGCAAAACTTTATGGAAAACAGGAAAGAGAATATTTGAAAATAACAGAAGCTGAAAAAAAAGTAGTTAAGGTTGAATTCTGATTAACTTTAAATTTAAAAACTCTTTCTTCTTAGATTTTTTATGACACAAGAAATTAGACGAATAGATTTTCGCGATCAAATTTCAAGCAATAAAAGAAAATCTTTTTTCTTGATGATAATTATTTTTGCAGTATTTGTTTTATTTGGTTATGTGATTTCATTTGCTTTTGAGCCAGGTTTCTTTTTTATTATCATGATAATTTCAATTGTAATTTCTTTAAGTTATGTTTGGATTAGTTTTTATAATTCACATAAAATTGCTATTGCAAGTGTTGGCGCTAAAAAAGCTTCAAGAGAGAGATATAAACAATATTATGCTCTTGTTGAAGGTTTGACAATTGCATCAGGAATACCAATGCCAAAGCTTTACATTATGCATTCTCCTCAGATAAATGCTTTTGCATCTGGCAGAAACCCTGAGAATGCAGTTGTTTGTGTTACTGATGGGGCATTGGAAAAACTTGATAAAAGAGAGCTTGAAGGTGTTCTTGCTCATGAGCTAGGGCATGTTGCGAATTATGATATAAGATATATAACTCTTGTAACAGTGATGGTTGGAATGATTGCCATTGCTTCTCAGATTTTTTTAAGAAGTTTATGGTTTAGAGGGGGTAATGATAATAAAAATTTTGTTTTTATTTTAATAGGAATTGCTATGGCGATTCTTGCTCCAATTGTTGTGCAATTTGTTCAGATGGCAATTTCCAGAAAAAGAGAATTTAATGCAGATGCTTCTGCTGTTAAATTTACAAGACATCCTCAAGGTTTAATAGGTGCATTGAAAAAGATTCAAAGAGATAATCAACCAGAGAGAAAAGTAAACAAAGCTGTTGCACCTTTATTTTTTTCAAATCCTTTTAGAAATTTGGGAAGTACACATCCTCCTTTAGAAAAAAGAATTGAAGTTTTGCAGAGAATGTAATTTTATTAATTAATTTTATAAACCTTATACTCTTATTTTACTAATGGGTTTTATAAGAGGTGGTTTATTATTTATTACAGGAATTTTACTTCTTGTTTCATTTTTAGCTGGAAATGTTTTTCTAACTTTAACATTGTCAATGACTTCTGAAGATATTCAAAAAGAAGTTGTTTCTAATTTTGATGAAATTACTGAATTAGCAGGAGAGGATGTAAATCTAACAAAGGAATTAGAAGAAAATTTTTATATAATTGAAGAATACTGTATAAATAATTCTGATTATGTTTTTAGTGAACAAGGATATACTGTTGATATTCCTTGTGATGTTGTAGAACAAGGTCCTGACGCTGTTATGGAAGAGGGAATTAAGGATGTAGTTAATAAAATTTATTATGAAGAGTATACTTGCGATTCTTTTTGGAGATGTCTTTTTAACTCTGAAAATCCTTTGTTTTTAGTTTCTGAACAAACAAAAAATTATTTACAAAATAAATTTTATTATTCATTGGTTATTTCTTTATTTTTAATTTTAGTAATGTTTTTTTTAGTTGAACAAAAAACTAATTTGTTTCTTGCTACAGGTTCTTTATTGATGATTTCATCATTGCCATTTATGAAAATTAATACTCTTTTTTCATTTTTTAATTATTCTTTCTTACAATTCTTTCCTATTTTATTTTCCAAGGCATATTTTGTTTTTTTAATAACTTTTATTGCAGGAATTATTATTTTATTACTTGGGATTGCATTAAAGTTTTTTAATATTGGAATTTTTATTTCTGAAAAATTAGATAATTTAGCTTCTAAAAAGAAAACTTCTAAAAGAAAAAGTTCAAAAAAAGAAATTTAATTATTTCTTTTCTAATCTTTTTATGAATTCACTTATGAATTTTTTATGCTCTTCTTTTTTATGCTTCACTTCTTTTACAATATAAACATTAACTCCTTGTATATTCTTTTTTTCTGTTTTTACATCGGACATTAATCTTTCCTTTATTTTTTCACTTAAGTAAATCTTTCCATCAGAAATAGACGAAATCTTTTTTGCTGTTGTTATCAAATTTCCAAAACTCATAAACTTTAAAGTTCCTTCTTCTTTCTTGGCAATTATTTCACCATGATTTAAAGAAATTCCAAAATCTACTTTTTTCTTAAGAACTCTGTTGCGTTCTGTTAAAATTTTTTCTATTTTTTGTGTTATTTCTACAGCTTTCTTTTCATTCTTGAATGTTTTTGTTGTTGCTGGAGCAAGTATAAAAAATAAATACTCTGAGTTTTCATATATTGCTGCTTTATTTTCTTCAGCAAAATCAGTTATTTTTTTAAATATTTCTTTTATAGTTTCCTCTTTTTTAACATTATCAAAATTTTTTATTTTAAGGCAAATAATACTTGCTTCTTGTTTGTTTCCTTTAAGTGAAAGAGATAACTCTGCCTTATTTTTTGGTTCAACTATTGAACTCTTTCCTGAGAATTTTTCAGGAAAAATAGTTTTTTCTTTGTTTTTCCCTCTTTGAGTAATGTATCCAATAAAACTTTTTTTGTAACCTTTTTTAAAAATCATAAATACAACAAATCCTAAGATAAGAATTATAAAAATCCATGCAAGAGGATATTTTACTAAGACCATTACTCTTGAAGCTTCTTTTATATTAATTACACTTCCTGTAAGTGCCACATTTTTTGTTGTTTTATTTTCCCCATCAGCAGTGATTTCCACTAAATAATCTCCTTCAGGTGCTGTTAAAGTATATTTTTTTACTTCATCAATTTCTAAATAAGGATTAAGATTCATTGTTTTGTTTCCTATTTTTATTAATAAAGTTTTATTATATGGAATATTTCCTGTGTTTGTTAAGATTAATGTTTTATTTATTATTTCAGTTTTTACATCTTCTTTTTCAATTATTGTAAAATGCGATTCAGTTATCATTTTATTTGAAACTGCAATAACTGTCCATTCTGAAGATGCTTCATTATAAATAATTGGGAATTCTAAAAATTCATCCGTTGTTTTTTCAACTTGTTCAAAAATTTTATCATCTTTGTTTTTTATTGTTATAATTGCAATTGAAGGTATTTTTTCTCCTGTTTGATCATGAAGAATTGCTTTTAACCTTAAGCTTGTTCCTGGCTCAACTTCCTGCTTTTCAAAAACTACTTCCAAACTTGTTGGAACTTGCCTTATTAAAATATTAAAATCAGTAAATCCCTTATTTGTAACTTCTTCTAGAGGATCTTTTTCATAAATATTTAACTTAACTAAATACTGTTCTGCTTTTGTGTCTTTAGGCATAGAAAAACTTAGTGAGAAAAATCCATTATTTACTATTTCTTGATAAGTTTTGTTTTCAGAATCATTTTCAGTTACAACAATTAGTTCTAAAAATCCATTTACAAGTTCACCATTTTCTTTTGTTGCTTTACCTTCAATTAAAATTTCTTCTTCAGGATTAAATTCTCTTTGTACTGTTTCTAGTTCTATATTTATTGAATCAGAAACTTTAAATTCATTTGAAAAAACATAATTTTCAATAGATGATTCAAAATATGCTTTTATTTTGCAAGTTCCTACTAGTCCATTAATGAATTTTTTTATTAAGAATACTGATTTTTCAATTTTTATAACTTCATTAGAAGGTAAATCTATTTCTTCTTTTGGAAGTTTTTGTTCTTGCCCATTACAAATTAAAGAAACTTGAAGAAAATCATAAATTCCTTCAGAAGTTGTTACTGTTATTGGAATGTTTATTCTTTCACCTAAATTGTAAATTTCTTTTGTCTGTGGGTTTAGTATTATTTCAGCAGATGCAAATGAAACTAAAAAAATCGAACAAATTAGGAAAAACATCACCTTTTTCATTTTTTATTAAAAGAAATGTTATTTATAAATTTTCTTGCATTTTCCTATATAATATTTAGTATCTTAATTAAATGAAGTTTATAGAACAAGGTATTTTGAAAACCCTAAATCCTTATATACTAAAAATAAATAAAAATGTTTATGGAATTA